>JAUPWC010000412.1 GCA_030916665.1 Verrucomicrobiota bacterium | reverse complement strand
TGCTGGCCACGCTCCTCATCACCAAGACCGACGGCATCTTCTCCCAACAGGCGGAGACCATTGCGCGAATCTTCGTCCGCGACTCGCTCAAGACCGCGCTCGAGCGCTACCGCCTAGACATCGGCAGCTACCCGAGCACCGCCGAGGGGCTCACCGTCCTCATGAACGCGCCCGCCAATGGCTCCGCCAACTGGAAAGGCCCCTACGTTGATTTCGCCGGCGGCAAGGCACCCCTGGACCCTTGGCGCGAGCCCTACCAATATCGTTTCCCGGGCACCCGGAACAAGAGCGGCTACGACCTGTTCTCCAAGGGCATCGACAAGACGGAAGGCACCGAGGACGACATCGGTAACTGGTGATCCACCGGGCCGTCTCCTGCGCATGACCGGTCTCACACGGCGCAGCTTGGGCCGGCTGCAAGATTCCCCCCGCGGCGCTGCACACAGCCGGCGCGCGTTCACCATGCTGGAGGTGATCCTCGCGATCGCCCTGCTCGGGCTCGTGGCGGGACTGTTCATCAGCGGCGGCAGCGACATGTTCCGCTCCCGCCAGCGCACGCCGGCCGATATTTTCTGGGAAGCGGTGCAGGCGGCGCGGCTCCAGGCGGTGCAGGAGGATGTCGTCGTCACGATGCGCTTTGACGAGAAGAACCAACGCCTGCTCTGGCACGGCCCGGCGGGCGGCGAACATGGCCTCGACTGGCCCGGGAAGAACCTCGAATTCCTGCCCGCGGACGCCGACGACACCATTTTGCTCGGCGGCCAGCTCGTCGCCACGGGTGCGGTGATGGCCGTGCGCTTCCACGCCGACGGCACGACGGACCGCTTCCGTGTGCAGCTGACGGACGCCGAGGGCCGTGTCAGCCAGCTGGAACTCGACCCCTGGACCGCCGCGCCGATCGTGCGCGCCTCGCCATGAAGCCGGAATCCGTCATGGTCGGTGTAGCCCGCTGCGGGAGCAGCGGGACAGGCCGGTGCATACGCGTGTTGCGGTCCCTGCGCTCCCGCGTAGGGCTACGCCAGGATGGTGTCATTTTCGGATTCGGAATGAATACCGCCGCGCCGCGCCCGCGCCGCGCGTTCACGCTCATCGAGGTGCTCGTGAGCCTGGCGATCTTTGCACTCGCGGCCGTCGTGCTCTCGGTGGCCTACCTCAACATCCTCGGCAGCTACCGCACGCTCGGCGCGGAGCAGCAGTTGGAGGAACACTGGAAGCTCCTGCGCACCGTCGTGCTCAGCGAGGCCGAGAAGGAGAAGGTGGAGGAGGGCGGCCGGGTGGGTCTGCCCGACGGACGCACGCTCAACTGGAAGGCGCTGATTGAACCCACCGACATCGCCGACCTGTTCCGCCTCACGATCGAGGCCGACGCCCCCGGCGGCAACGGCACCGAGGAATGGCGGCGCAAGCAGACGGTTTATCTGCTGCGGCCCGCGTGGTCGGAGCCCGGCGAACGCGACCGCCTGCGCGAGGAGACGCGACAGCGCATGGCGCGGGAGGAAGTGCGATGAGGCTTTCCGGCTCCAGCATGTGGGAGCGTGCTTGCACGCGACGGTCGGCAGGGTCTGTCCGCGGCTTCACCCTGATCGAACTGCTGCTCGCCATGGCGCTGCTCACGCTGCTCATGACGGCGCTGCTGACCTTTGTGTTTTCCATGGGCGCGATCTGGGGCCGCGGTGGCGAGAAACGGCTGTTCGAGCAGCACGTGAGCGCCGTCACGCGGCACGTCGAGTCGCTGCTGCGCCGGGCCGCCTGGCCGCGCGGTGCGGTGGGCGCCGCCGAGCCCTTCGCCATCCGCGAGGTGCGGCCCGCCAACGGTCCGGTGGAGAACCTGCTCGGCTTCGAGTTGCTCGAGGGCGACCGGTTGATGGAGTGGCCCGGCGAGCCGCTGCCCGAGGTGCGCTGCCACCTCGCGGTCGTGCGCGAGCGCGGGCTCGTGCTCTACTGGCAGTCGCTGCTGGAGGAGGATGCCGACGAGAAACCGCCGCGCGCCGCCGTGGTGTCGCCGCTCGTCGCGCAGCTGCGTTACGCCTACCAGGATCCCAATTCCGGCGTCTGGCGCACGGAGCTGCAGCTGCGCAAGAACAACACCGGCGAGTGGCTCCTGCCCGACCGCCTCGTGCTCACGTTCAAGCAGGACGCCTTCGAGGCCGAGCGTGAGCTCACGCTGCCCTACCCCGGCAGCCCGCCCGCATTCTGATGAGCGCGCACGTCCAACCGGAGGAGACACCCTCTCTGTCATTGCGAGAAGGCCCGCAGGGCGGGCCGACGAAGCAATCCAGCCGGATCGCCACAGCCCGCCTTGGCGGGCTTCGCGATGACAAGAAAGGGGGCAGGTGGAGTCGGCCAAACCGCCGCGGCTCCGTGATCATCTTCGTGCTGGGCATCATCCTGCTGACGGCGTTCCTCATCACGCGCCTGATGGACCGTGCCGCCGTCGAGCTGGCAGCCGAGGCCAAGGCCGCCAAGCGCGCCGATCTGCGCCAGGAGGCATTCTCCGCGTTGGAGGCCGCGCTCGCCGTGCTCGCCGACCGGGCGGCCGTGGGCGAGGGCCTGCACGACGTGTCGGAGGGCTGGGACCGGCCGCTCGAACTCATGGACTATGTGCCCACCGAGGGCATGACGGCCGAGGTCACGGTCGAGGACGAGACCGGCAAGCTCTCGCTGCCGCGCGCCGACGAGGAGAAGCTCGCCGCCTATCTCGAGGCCGTCGGTTGTCCGGCGACCTCCAGCGACCGCGTCGTGGACGCCCTGCTGACCTGGACGCAGCCCGACCACATCTCGCTGGAGGGTGACACGGGCGAATACCCGACCGCCGCGCTGCCCTACGTGGCGCCGCAGCGGCCGTTGCGCTCCTTTGAGGAGCTGCGCGCGATTCCGGCGGTGCGCGAGGTGTTCTTCGACGAGCAGGGCCGCTGGAACGAAGTGGGCCGCCGCTTCCGCGCCGGGGCCTCGCTGTTTTCCTTCAACTTGACCAACGTCAACTCCGCGCCCGGCGACGCGCTGCTCGCGCACGGCCTCGACCAGGGGCGCGTCAGCGCCATCGAGGCCTCGCGCCGCGAGAAGCAGCTCGGCTCAAGCTTCTACCGCTCGGCCGCCGAGCTGGCCGGCGCCTGGGGCCGCGACGCCACGCCGCCGGGCCTCGGCACCGAGGCGCAGTGCCTGCACGTCATTGTGCGCGTGCGCTTTGGCGGCCGCGAGCAACGGCTCGACGCCTGGGTCAGCCGCGGCGGGGTCGCGCCCGGCCGGGCCGCCCGCACCGAGGCGCGCCAGGCGGCCGAGCAACAAACCGCGTCCGCCCCCGCCTCCGTGCGGAACAATCCGCGCAAAAGGTTGGACTACCCGTTCCAGATTTTGGAACTTCGTGAGAACGACGGCTCCTGATCCCGCTCCATGTCCAAGCCCGCCCCTTCCGGCCCGCCCTCCGCCCCCGCCACCCGCGGCGGCACGGTGCTGCTCCCGGCGACCAAGTTCTTCGTGCGTCGCATCCCGCTCGTGGCCGGACAGGACGCCGCCGCCCAGGCCGAACTGGCCCTCGAGACCATCGGGCCCTTTGCGCCCGGCCAGCTTTTCCACGGGCACTGCCCCTCGGCCGACGGCGCGCAGGCGCTGGTGTTTGCCGCCTACCGCAAGAATTTCCCCGCCGACGACACCGTGCGCTGGCACGACGCCGACGCCGTGCTCCCGGGCTTCGTCTTCTGGGCGCGCCAGCCCGCGCCGAAAACGGCCGAAATCTGGCTGCATGAAAGCGCCGGCACCATGGCCGCCATCCTCTGGGACGGCGAGAGCCCGCTGCCCGCCGGCGTGCTGGCCCGCGAGGTCGGCGAACGCGCCGCCGGGGCCGTGGGCGACGAACTCGCTGCCGAAGCCCGGCAGCGCCTCGGCGCGTCGACGGCGGACGTGAAGCATTTCCAGGGCGACCCGACCGCCGGCCCGCTGGAGAAGGAAGGTCTCGCGCTCACGCTGCGCGAGCGCCGCGCCG
>JAUPWC010000411.1 GCA_030916665.1 Verrucomicrobiota bacterium | reverse complement strand
TGCTCGTGGAATTGAAGGCGGTGGAAACCGTGCTGCCGGTTCACAAAGCGCAGGTGCTTTCCTATATCCGGGAGACCGGCCATCAGATCGGTCTCCTTATCAACTTTCATGTGCCGAGGCTGGTCGATGGCGTTACCCGCATCGCCAATGACCGGCCGTCGGTCAGACAGTCGACAACCTGAATCAATCTCTGTGCCCTCCGTGTCCTCTGTGTTTAAATCCGTCCGTATTTTCCCATGACCACCACCGACCAGATCGCCGCCGCCGTGAAGAACGGCCAGTTGCTCAGCACCGCCGCCGACAATCTCAAGGCTTGGCTCGACGCCGGCCTGCCTGCGTGGGCGGAGCAGAGCCTCCACGAACTCATCGCGCGCGGGGAGTGGAGCGAGCTGAACGACCGTTTCTACCGCTACCTTGAGTTCGGCACCGGCGGCATGCGCGGCCGCACCATCGGCGTGAAGACCGCCGCGCCCGAGACCGGCACGTTGTCGGGTCAGGGCTCGCCCGAGCACGCCAACGTCGGCAGCAACCTGCTCAACGACTTCACCCTCCTGCGCGCCGTGATCGGCCTGCACCGCTACGTCGCGAAGTATCTCGCCGGACTGGGCAGCTCCGCCAAGCCGCGCATCGTGATCGCCCACGACGTGCGCCACTTCTCGCGGCATTTCTGCGAACTGGCGGCCTCCACCTGGACGCGCCTCGGCGGCGAGGCTCTGATCTTCAACGGCCCGCGTTCGACGCCGCAGCTCAGCTTCTCCGTGCGCCACTTCAAGGCGCACACCGGCGTCGTCATCACCGCGAGCCACAATCCGCCGCACGACAACGGCTTCAAGGCCTACTTCGTGGACGGCGCGCAGGTCACGCCGCCGCACGACAAAGCCATCGTGTCCGAAGTGGACAAGGTCTCGCTCACCGAGACCAAGCAGTTCCTCGACAAAAATCTCGCGGGAGTGACGACGCTCGGAACCGAGTCCGACGACGCCTACCTTGGCGTGGCCGCACAGGCCGTGATCGACGCAGAACTGCTCCGCAAGTCAGGTCTCAAGGTCGTCTATACCAACATTCACGGCGTTGGCGGCGTCTCGACTGTGCCGGCCCTCATCCATGCCGGCGTCCATGTGACTGAGGTGAAGGAGCAGTCAGCCTTTGACGCACGTTTCCCGACCGTGAAGTCGCCGAATCCCGAAAACGCCGAGGCGCTGGCGCTAGGCGTGGCGCTGGCGGACAAGGAAGGCATCGACGTGGTGATGGCGACCGACCCCGACAGCGACCGCGTGGGCGTGGCCGTGCGCAACCAGGCCGGCAAGATGGAGCTGCTCACCGGCAACCAGGTCGGCGCGCTGCTCGCCGACTACCGCATCGGCAAATACAAGGAGCTCGGCTGGATTCCCAAGGAAGGCACGCAGGCCGCGTGTCTCGTGAAAACCTTCGTCACGACCCCGCTGCAAGACGCCATCGGCAAGGGTCACGGCGTGAAGGTCATCAACACGCTCACCGGCTTCAAGTGGATCGCGGCCAAGATGCGCGGCTATGAGGAGAAACTGGCCAAGGCGATGGGCCCCGGCTTCAGCTACGACGGCACGCCGTTCCGCGACCGCGCCGCGCTGCTGCAGAAGCACAGCACGTTCTACCTCTTCGGCACCGAGGAGAGCTACGGCTACCTGCCCAACGACTCGCTGCGCGACAAGGACGGCAACTCCGCGTGCCTCATGTTCGCCGAGGTCTGCGCCTGGGTGGTGTCGCGCGGCCTGACCGTGCCGGAATATCTCGACGAGATCTATCTGCGCTACGGCTTCTTCCTCGAGGGCGTGATCAACATCTACTACGAGGGCGCCAGCGGCGCCGCGAAGATCAAGCGCATCCTCGACACCTACCGCGCCAGCCCGCCGACCGCCTTCGGCGACACGCAGGTCGCGCGCTTCCAGGACTTCGGCCGCGAGAAGTTCTTCGACGCCGACAACGAGCAGATCCCGTCGCAGGACCTCTACATCGTGACGCTGGCCAACGGTTATTCGTTCGCCGCGCGCGGCAGCGGCACGGAGCCGAAGATGAAGTTCTACCTCTTCGCCTCGGGCCCGGTGTCGTCCGCCGCCGACCTGCCCGCCGCCAAGGCCAAGACCCGCGCCACGCTCGACGCCCTCAAGGCGCTGATCGAAGCCGACGCCCGCAAGCGGGCCGAGGGCTGATCCATTTTAACAAAGAGGACACGGAGCCCACAGAGAGACGGATTCTTCATCTCTGCGAACTCTGTTACCTCTGTGTTGAAAGTCTGCTTGTAGGGATTTGGAAATTGGCTCGGCGCAACGAAGGCATCTTACCTGTTTGGATGGGATCCATGTTCAGGAATATGGTCCAAGGAGGTGCTCGTGCGTCGGCCCGAGCCGCGCGGCCCCGAGGTCTTGCCGCCGCTGTTCGAGGGCGAGCCCACGCTGAAACCGGCAAGCAAACCGGCCGCGGCCGGTTTGCAGAGCAAATCCTAGATCCTGCTGCATCGTTCCGTATCGGTAGTCCGCCAGGCTCGGGCCGGGTCTCGGCGAGCGTGACGTCGAAGTCGTGTTCGAGGTGGATGTGCCGCGGTTGGAGCAGCTGATCGTGGACCTGCTTATCGCCGCCAAACCAAAGTAAACCACAGAAGCAAAGAGGGCACAAAGAGATCCCTGATGCCTTGTCTCCGTGCCTTCGTGTCTTTGTGGTTCAATTGCTCTTCGAACTGAACAGCCGGCTCGGCTCCGCGTAGCCGGGTTGCTGGATGAAGTCCACGAAGTCGAAGCCCAGTTTGCCGAGCAGGCGGACCGAGGCGGGGTTCTTGAAGGCTGTCAGGGCGTGGATTGTCGTGAGGTTCAGATGGCTGCGGGCATGGTGCAGCACGGCGGAGGCGGACTCGTGGCCGTAGCCCTGGCCGTTGAAGCGGGCGAGGAAGGCGAAGCCGATGTCCGGGTGGGGGAGGAAATCGCGCTTGATCAGGCCGCACATGCCGGCCGGCGTGCCGTCCTTGAGTGTCACGCACCAGAGCCCGAAGCCGTGCTTCGCGTGGTTGGCGAGCGGGCCGTTGCGCAGGTATTGCTCCGCGCCCGCGGGATCGCGCACGCCCTTGTCGCCGATGAACTCGATGAATGCCGGCTCGTTGAGCAGCTCCACGATAAACCCTGCATCGGCGAGGGTGAACTCGCGGAGGATGAGGCGGTGGGTCTCAAGCACGGGCATGCGGGCTGAATCGCCAGGCTTCCGCATCAGGTGATGCGCTCCAATCTGACCACCTTGACTTCACGCGCGGCATGATCGCTCCATTAGGTGACCAGATGTTTGCCTACCTGGTGACTGTAGTGGGTCCGCCCGGTGGCGTCATCGATGAGCCATTCGCTTTCGAGAAAAGGGTTGCCGGCGAGGCGGTCGAAAAAATCCAGCAGGGCTTTCCTCTCCCGTTTGGAGGCGCTGTGGAAAACCGCCATCTTGGAGATGGGAATCACCACGTCGTAGGGAGCCGGACGCTTCACAGGCCTGCTTTGGACAGGGAGCGGTGAAGTAGCTTCATCTGTCGCAGCCCGACTTTGCGCCCCCGGGAAATTTCCTTGTTGGCGTGAGCCAGTTCATCCTGCACCGCCGGATCGTTCTTCGCCCCGAGGTGCTGCAGGTAGGCCGAAAGGAACAGCCGCTCTTGGGCCGAACTGCGATCAACGATGGCTTTGAGCTCGTTGCGGGACATGCAGGGAAGTTTTCCCAGTGTCAGCCGGGTGTCAAGCGACAGGGGAGCGGGGCACCGACGGTCATTGAGGAATGCCGGATGGTTTCGTCCAGAGTCACGACCTGACGTCTTTCGCCGGTCCTAATCCTGCTTTTCGTCTCCCGGTGGACGCGTGCTGTCGGAAGCGGCGGCCTTCCGTTTGGCGGAGCCGATCATGAGGCCGATGAAGAAGCCAAAAATCAGGCCCAAGGCGAACTTGTCCGCCACGATGCCGATGAACCCGCCCAGCATGGCACCGAGAATTCCCCAATTGACGGGCTTGGGTGGCTTCGAGGGAGGTGTTTGGGCAGGTTGCATGGAAGGCGAGGTTGCGTGCTATTCGATTGCGATGAGTTTTAGGTGCTAGCCTAGACTTGGGGCACCCAGTTCAGACTATTTAATGCACATGCGGCAGATCCCAAAACGCATGACCATGGTAGTTCAGTTTTCCTCCGCGACCAAGGGCCGAGTGGCCAAACCAGATTGGTGCGAAGGACAGTCCCAACCAAACTATTCCCGCGACGCACGAAATCCAAAACAGTCGCCGTTTTCCCTCCTGCTTGAGGACGACTGTGCCGTGCACATGCGCCAAGCCTGCAATAAGGAACAGGATGCTGAGAAAAAGGGCGATACCCTCGGAGAACGAAGCGAATCTGGGAGCGGCAAGCACCCCCACAGTCAGTAAAGGCAACAACACGACTTCTACTTTGGCTATTTTTGCGCGCATGTTTTTAGCGAACAGGTTGTTTCTGTTTCGTGTGCTTTTGGCCGGCTTTATGGTTGATACGAAAAGCTACGGGACATGCGCTTGGCAACGGTGCAAAATCTCTGTTCCGACATGGGGTAGGCCAAATGGGCAGCTCCAGCGCGTTGAGGTCAACGCGCTCCACCTCAAAACGAAAAGGCGCGCCGGGTGGCGCGCCTGGGAGAAGAGAGCGGCCCGCAGGGACGCGGGCCCTCCGGTCAGACCAGCAGCAGGGCCGGCTTCTCGAGGATGTCCTTGAGGGCGCCGAGGTATTGGGCGGCGACGGCGCCGTCGAAGACGCGGTGGTCGGCGCTCAGGGTCACGGTCAGCGTCTGGCCCACGACGATCTGG
>JAUPWC010000042.1 GCA_030916665.1 Verrucomicrobiota bacterium | reverse complement strand
GGAACTGCCGACGCGCGGCCTTCTTGGTTGTGAACTTCCAGGGCATCCGTCCATGCAAGTGTCACCCATCAAAGTCCAAAAGTGTCACCCATCAGTGTCCTTGTGCCCGGAGACCCCGCCCCTACCGCCGTCGGGAGATCGGCGCTCCCAGAGCGCCGCGACAATCAACCTACCCACAACCGAGGCCTTCCGAGGTTTGAGTTTACCCGCAGCGTCAGCCGATCACGCCGGCGGGTTTGCGGCCTTCCTCCGCGTCGATCAGGTCGAACCACGTGACGATGTCCTTGCGGCGGCCCAGGCCGCTCGCGGCCTTCTCCTCCGCCACGCCGCCGCTCGCCTCGTCGCGCCAACCGCGCTTGGCGAGGAAGGTGTTCCAGATCGCGATCTGCTCCGGCTTCTTCTTTCCGCCCTCCTTGTAGCACCAGCGCAGGATCTGGGCGTCGGTGCCGCCCCGCTTCACGCGCTTCACCAGTGCCGGGTATTTCACCCCGAGGAACCGGCAGCAGCGGGCGTCATAGAAATACCAGTCCTTCTCCCCGAGGTTGGCCACATAGTCCGCCGGCAGTTTGCCCGCCGCGTGCAACCGGATCTTGTCGAGCATCCGGCCAAAATAGACCAACCCGCCGACCTTGTCATGGGGACTCCGCAAACCGGGGATTTTCATACCCCCCAATGTGGCGGCTCGGCCGGCTCCCGCCAAGCCGAACCCGGTGACCTCAGTCCCGCCCGCAGGACCGGCAATCGATCACCACAATCAACACAAGGGCAACACACAGGGCCGGGATAACAAGGGTGGAGAGCATGTGGGGTGTGCAGGGACAGACGGCGCCGACCGGAAATCGTTCAAAGATGCCGTCACTTTGGGCGGTTGGGACGACGTGCGCCCAGTGGACCGCGAATTTTACCATTTGCGGCCGGACTAACCCTTGAGTGTGGCCGCGCTGGAATCCTGTGTTCGTGGGAGGAAAGCGTGGTCTTGGTGGGATACCAACCGCCTTGTCGCTCACTCCAAGGCGGCTACAGCTCTCCCGACGCGCCTACCGCCACTTTCGCGTGATCTCGTTCAGCCCGTCGATGTCGGCCTGGATGCGCGCCCTTTCCTCCGGCGTTTTCGCCTGATCCAGCGACAGCGTCAGGAGCTTCACCCAGTCCAGCACTTCGAGCCGCTTCTGCGCCAGGGCCGCGCTGGCCTCGCTGGAATAGGGGCCCAGGCGAAGAAACGGGGGATTGAGGAACGATTCCAGCCAGGAGGGTTTCGCGGCCCGGGCGGTGATCCTGTCTTCCAAGGCCTGCCGCGACTCCAACTCGGCGAGCTGCGCCTTCAACTTCGTCACCTTCTCCGCGGTGACTTCCATCTTCGGCAGCACCAGCACATCCGGGTCGGTGGCTTCCGTCCCGGCCGTCCCGGCTGATCCCGCCTTCGCCGCGACCGCCTGTTTCTCCGCGGACTTCTCCGCCCGGGCGGCGGCAACTTCCGGAGCCGCGTCCAGCCCGACCGGACGCCGGGACCGGGCTGAGAGAAAACCCTGAAACGAACCGTCGCCGGTCGGCTCCGCGAGTTCACCCGTCGTCTGCCGGCCGCCCTCCTCCGGCCGGCCGGGACTTCCCGCCGCGCCCGGCGGCAACCGGGGTCGCTCCCGGGGTTCCGCCGCCCCGCTGTGGATCACGGTCAGCAGGGCGAGAAGCAGCAGCCTTTTCATGCGGTGAGCCTGTCATGACCGGCTGGCGGGTCGAGCGTTCCGTGCCATCCCGTTTCCCCGCCGGGGGCCCTCGGTTTTCTCGGCCGGTTCCAAGAATTTTCCCGCAGGATCGCCTTGGGCGTTCGTGGCGGGCGCGCGACGATGACGCCAAACCCGGAACCTCATGCGCCTGTTCCCCCTCCTCGTCCTGAGCGTCGCAACGCTGGCCGCCGCCCCCGCACGTGACGGTCTCCGCGAAATCGTCCACCCGCAGGCGAACCTGCCCTCGTTCCGGTGCCTCGTGCCCGCGGACTGGCGCAGCTCGGTGGACGCCACGGGCAACCTCCAGGTCGCGAACCCCGCCGGCACCGTCTTCTTCTCCTTTTCGTTCGCCCACGCCCCCAACCCCGCCGGTGCCCACGATGCCCTCGCCCGCGCCGTGCTCAACGGCGCGAACAACCCGCCGTGGGACAGCCGCGAGCCGGTCGAGATCTCCGGCCACCACGGCTACCGCTACACCGCGCGCGTGAAGTCCGGCAAGGACCTCGTCCGGGCCGAGCTCCTGATTGTGGCGGTGGGCGACCGCCACCTCGCCTCCTGCTCCGTGATTTTCACCGACCGCCTCAAGCCCGCCGACGAAACCACCGCGCGGCTCGTGCAGGCCGCGGTGAAACTGCTGGCCGCTCGTTAAGAGCTTACCCGGATATCGCCTTTAGGTTTGTCGTGGGCCAGCGACCTTGGTCGCGCTCCGGGCGAAATGCAGCGCGTGCAAGCACGCTGACCCACCCAAGGCAGGGTTATGCGGATAGGCGCCAAACGCGGCGGCCCCTCACCTGATCCTGACGCTGGCGATCATGGCGGCGCGGCACCGGAACTCGCTGCCATCGTGGCCGGTGATGATCACCCAATAGCGCAGCGCCGTCACCCGGCCGCTCACGTTCACGGTGGAGTCGTTGAGGAGGGTGATGACGACCTCGCGGCGCAGGCCCAGCGCCTCGTTGAGGCGGTCGGCAATCTCGCGCGCGTCGCGTGCCTCATCCTCCGCGGAAAGCGCCGCGAGATCCGAGCGCAGAAGCCGGAGCTGCCGGTCGCGTCCGCCGGGAGTCGTTTCACGGGCATACGAGTCCTGCGCACGGCCCATGGGACCGAGCGCCAGAAACAGCAGAAAGCCGATCGCGAATGCGCGACCAACCGGGGACATGGCAGGGGGTGCGGGGTGCATGCCGGGTTTCGACCCGTTTGGCAGAGGTTGGTTCAACCGCGACCGCCTGCCCGTTGCGCCCGCTGCGTCCGTTGCGCGAGATCCTCCGCCCGTCAGGGGTCCGCCGTATTTCGTGGTGATTTCATCGTGCCTTCATCAAGACTTCACAGGGTCCCGGCATCCTGAGCGCCCATGAAACGCAAAGACTACCTGATCATCGCCCTCGCGCCGCCGGTCCTGCTGCTCGGGCCGCTCACGGGGCAACTCACCGTGGAAGGCTGGAACTGGACCTGGCACGACTTCGTCATGGCCTGGGTGGTCTTCGCGATCACGACCGCGTTCCTACGGTTCCTGGTGACGCGCCCCGTGGCCAATCTCGCCTACAAGGCCGGCGCCGGTCTCGCCGTCATCACCGGTTTCCTCATCACCTGGATCACGATGGCCGTGCAGATCATCGGCGAAGACAATCCCGGCAACGGGCTCTACCTGCTGACGATCCTCGGCGGCTTCATCGGCGTGGGCGTCTCACGTTTTCAGGCGGCAGCCCTCGCCCGGGTCGCCTTCACCATGGCCGGCGCCCTGCTCCTGATCCCCGTCGTCGCCGTGCTCGCCTGGCCGGCCGATTTCAACCCGGGTTACCCGAAGGTCCAGATGCTGAGCTCCGGCTTCGCCGCGATGTTCATCGCCGCCGGCCTGATCTTCCGTCACGCCGCCGGCGTGGTCCGCGGGATCAAGACGGCCTGAGCGGCTGGGTTGTTCACCACGAAGGCACGGAGCCAATAGGTCCGGGCTTCGACCCTTGCCCTCCGGGCTGTGCGCCGGTGGCGAGTCACCGCGCGACGGGATCGTTTAGCGTGGCCTCATCGATGGCGCGGCGCAGGTCCTCGAGAATCACCGGGGCCGTTTCGCGGCGCCGCCACATCTCGCCGGTCAGCCAGCCCATCAGCCGCCAGAGCGTCGCGAGCTCCATGCCCGAGGAATCCATCACCAGCGTGTTGCCGCAGGCGCAGTTGGCGAGCGACATGGTGCCGAAGGGCTTGCGCGGCCGGAAAACGCCCATCTCCACATCGTAGGACTGGGGTTTGCCGACGTGGGTGGTGCGGAGCAGGTAGTCCTTCAGGTTCGCGTAAGTGCGGTCGCACACGCCGCACTTCTTGGGAAATCTTCCCTCAAGATAGCGGCGCATCACGTCGATTACCTCTGCTTCGGTCATGCAGCCAGTTACGGCTATTCCGGGCCGTGGCTTGAGGCCTTTCCCGCCCGGACTCCCAACTGGCTGGTGGCGCGGGAGGTGGGACTCGACGTTCTGCAATTCAGGCCGGCCCGACCTTGGCAAACGCTGCGGTCGCGCCCCACCCGGCAAGCCGCTCACCACTTGAACTTCAGGAACCGCCAGCCTGTCGCGGGCGAATACCAGCTGCCGACCTCCACGCGCTCGCTCCGGTAGATCGTGCCGCCCTTGGTCGCGGTGAACCGCTCGGCTGCCAGCCGTTCCTTGGCGTCCGCGAGGGCCTTCGCCAATTCGCGCACACCGCGTGACTCCGTGACCACGATCGGCTCCAACACGAGCACCTGTTCTTCCGCTTCGGATTTCTCCCCCGCTGCCCCGGTGGCCGGCAAAGGCGCAACGGTCCCCGCGATCCGCGCCCGCAGTTTCTCCCGCATCGCGGGCGACGACGTCTCCGCCCCACGCACAGGGCCGGCGAACAGGACGGCGGAAAGCAACAGCCATCTCATGGGGCGAGCCTACTGCGCTCGACACCGGCGTCGAGCGTTCCGTCCGCCAGCGCTCCAGAAATTCACCCACCGGTCCCGATCGTCCGGCCGAACCAAAGTTCGTAATACGAACTTTTGGTTCAGAACGCCGCGTCGGATTTCTCGGTCGGCTGGCGGCTGAGCCAGATCAGCAGACGCAGTGTCCGTTCGGCATCGGGCATGGCGGAACGCCGCTTGAAGAACTCGCCCACGCGGGCCTTGTGCAGACCCAGTTCGCGCGCCAGCAACGCCTTGGATCCGCGCCGCGCGAGGCGCGGTTCCACGAGTGAAATCACGGCATTCCAGAGCGGCGTGTCGTCGCTCGGCCGGAGCGTCGCCCCGCGCTTGATTCGCGGCCGTCGCGCCTCGCGCCGCTTGTGCATCTCCCGCTCCATATCCCGGCTGAGCGCGTCAATGATGTCCACCAACCCGATCATACCCACCAGTCTCGAAGGCATGTAAGTAGCCATACCAAAGTTCGTATTACGAACTTTGGCATCAAGGCAAGCCTGTGTCTTTTCTCCACGGTGAGGCATTTCTCGTCTGAATATGGCTGCTTTATCGCTGCGGAGTGCCAAGATGCGCCAAGTTCAAAGTTCGTATTACGAACTTTGGTGGGATTCTGACGACTGGGGGAAGAGGGCTGAAACTAGGGGGGGCGGTAAGGTGGGCGCCAGTCCGGCGGGCGGGAGTGACGGTTGGGGGCGCAGGTTTTTCTGGAACTCCTGCACGCCATCCGCAACCTGTCGGCGTGCGCTTTCGACCCCGCCTGCATTCCGCTTTGGTTGTTCTCCTGCTTGGTTGCCTGCTGTCGGGCGGTTGCACGCGCACGCCGCCCTACCTGCAACCCATCGAGGCGGAAACACCGATGGAACTCAACCTGTGGCGCTCGCGCGTGAACCATGCGCTCACGCCGGCGGAGTGGCGCTGGTTCGAGACGGTGCTCCAGGAATACCGGTTCCAACTCATGCGGGAGGGCAAGGCCTCGGGCAGCAAAGCGGTTGACGAAGCCTTGCGTCAGACCATCCACGGGCGCCCGCTCGCCGAGGTGATGCGCGAGGGCCTGCAGCTGCACCTGCGCCGCAAAACCGGCGAGCGCGACGAGATGAAGTTCGCCTTTGGCCGCAACGAACAGAAACGCCGTCTCGTCCGCGCGGGCGAGACCGACACCCTGAGCGCCCTCGAACACCATCAGAAGACGCTGGCGGAAAAAATCGCGCGCAACGAAACAGAGATCACCGCGGCGCAGGCCGCTTTCACCGCCTTCGAGGCCAAGGCAGGCCGCTGACGGCGCGGTGGTGCGAACCGGCAGACCGGCGGACGACGCCGCGACTACGATGCGCGCCACTCGCCGACGAGCGAGTTGAGGTAATCCTCGAGGTTGGTGTAGCCGTCGCCGTTGCGATCAGCGGGACCGTCGGCCGGATCGGAGGGATTCAGGCCGTGCGCCTTTTCCCAGGCGTCGGGCATGCCGTCGCCATCGGTGTCCCAGCCGGCGGGGCGATGAACTTCGGGGTAATTGTCCCAGCCGCCGACGTCGTCCTGCGAATCGGGCAGGCCCGGCAGGCCGGTGCGGCTGCCCTTGTAGGTCGCGGTGCCCGCACGAACCTCGGCGAGGATGCGCTGGTCATGCGGATCGAGCGCGGGAATGTTGCAGCCCACGTTGGCGAGCACGTCGGTGTAAGCCTCTTCGGCGGACTGCGTGCGAACGTGCGACTCGAAGAACGGGGTATCCACCCACGGGCTGTAATCCGTCGGCAACCGGCCGCCGCGCTCGGTGGTGGCGGTGCGCGCCTTCTCCCGGTCATCGGGGCCGAAGTGGCCCGGCATGACGTTGCCCGAGACGAAATACCGCTGCGAGCCACTGAAGCCGCCGTATTGGGCCTTGAGGGCGACAAAATATTTCGTGGCCGGGCCGGGCTTGTAGCAATTGTTCACGAAGTTCACCTCGTGGGCGCCGCCGTCGGTCGTGCGCGACTTCCAGTTATAGACGACGTTGTTCCGGATATCGAGACGGCCCGCGTAGAAGTGGTCCTTGGTCTTGTCGAGACCGCCGGCCATGCTCCAGTTGCGGCCGGCGCAGTGCGCGAGGAGGTTGTGATGGAAGCTGCCCACGTCGCCGCCGATGCTGGCCGCATAGCCGTGCTCGGTGCCGGGCGGATATTTTTTGTGACCGGCGGCGTTGAGGGCCTCGGAGATGAGCGTGCGCTGGAGCGTGATGTGCTTCGCGCCGCGCGAGCTGAAGGCCTCGTCGAGCGTCCAGCTGATCGAGCAGTGGTCGATGATGGCGTTGTCGGCCGAGGCCAGGCCCATGCCGTCGAGCGTGGTGCCGGAGGTGTTGCCGGGACGCACGCGGAGGTAGCGGATGATCACGTCGCGCGCCCCGAGGACGCCGAAATTGTAGTTGCTGATGCAAATGCCGAGACCCGGCGCGGTCTGGCCGGCGATGGTGAGCTGCGAATTGGCCGCGCGCACGACGAGTTTGGACTTCAGCTCGATGCGGCCGGACACGTCGAACACGACGGTGCGCGGCCCCTCGGCCTCCACGGCGGCACGCAGGCTGCCGGGACCGGAGTCGTTGAGATTGGTCACGGCGATGACGCGACCGCCGCGGCCGCCCTGCGCGAAGCGGCCATAGCCTTCCGCGCTCGGGAAGGCGAACTGGCGGGACGCTTCGGTCAAAGCCACGACGGAAGCCGGGATCAAAGCCGCCAGCGAGAAGGCGGCCAGCAGCCGGCAGGCGAGAGGACGGGGCAACGGAAGAAAATTCATGCGGACAAAGCGGGGTTCGGGCAGCGCGGAAGCTGGCATGGATCGTTGAGTCTGCCACAAGACGTCGGCCCGCGCTGCCGGATTACACGGCATTTTCGCCGACATCCTAACCGCGCGCGAATCACAGCGCCGCAGGGTGCCCCCGCCCCCCGCCGCGGCGCCCGCGCGTCTTCGGGTTCAGGTTCGCCCGTCGCAGATTATCAAACAGCCCGCAAATGCCGCTTGGCCAGCGAACCAACGTTCCTAGGATCCGCGCATGAATTTTCCGGTCCTTGCCCTCGTCCTCCTGCTGCCCGTAGCAGTCCACGGCAAGGACGGCCCGCAGCCGGCCGTTCCCCGCGAAAAAGACAAGGCCATCGAACTCGAGCCGTTCAAGATCCACGAGAAGCCGATCATCTCCTTCGCGGTCGATATCGTGGTCCGCACCGATCCGGCGACGGGGAGCGTGACGCGGATCTTCATCACCCGCGTGCTGCCGCGCACCGACGCCGAGCGCGCCGGCCTGCGCGAAGGCGACGAGATCGTGAGCCTCGACGGCGTCGCGGTAAAAGGGTTGGACGCCACGGTCGCCGCCGGCAGCCCGCTCGGCCGGTTTTTGCTCGGACGCGACCCGGGCGACTCGCTGAAGTTCGGCGTTGTCATGCGGCGCACGCAGGAATGCACGCTGCGTGCTGCGGTGCAGGAAAACACCCGCGTCGGCTTCGCCGCCGACTTCGTGGTCTATGTCGATCCGCAGACCAAACAGGTTGGCAAGGTCTTCATCAGCCGCGTGCGGCCGGAAAGCGATGCCGAGAAGGCCGACCTGCAGAAAGGCGACGAAGTCCTGAAGTTCGACGAACTGACCGTGCCGGGACTCGACTCCGCCCTCACGCCTGAAAGTCCGCTCGGCCGGCTGCTGGTGGGCCGGAAGCCCGGCACGACGCTCCGGCTCGAAACGGCCGGCCTGCGCACGAAGGAGGTCACGCTGAAGGCGCAGCGCGGCCTGCCGTTCGCCACGCGCTAGCAGGATGCCGGACGACTTGCGAAAAACCGCCCGCGCGCTTCGGTCTCCGTCCATGTCGAAACCCTGGGAAAGAAAATCCGCAAAACCCGCCGGCAAGACGAAGCTCAGCGCCGAGAGCATCGAGTGGGCGCGCGCCCGGGCCAAGGCGGCCGGTCGCCGCTATCCCAATCTCGTGGACAACATGGCCGCCACCCGCCGACAGACCGAGCAGGAGCTCCGGGCGAAAGGTCCGGCATTCCTGCGCAAGCTCTGATCATGCGCGCTTGCGCCCTCAGGCCGCAAAGCGCCGCAGAAATTCCCGCACATCGGCCGGCACCGTTGCGGGCAGGTTGGCCACAACCCACTGGAACAGCTGGTGGATCTCATGGCATTGCACCGCCGTCGCCGGCTGGGAGCCGGCTTCTTCGCCGGTGAAATACTCCAGGCCCTGCCCTTCCGCCGCCCGCAGGAGGCAGTCGTTGAGCCGCAGCTCGAAGGCCGAGACGGAATCGTCGGACGGATGCCGCCAGATGGTCAGGCGCGCGGAACGGCTGCTGAGGTAGTTCTCGACGACATAGCCGGAGTCGTCCGGTCCGGGGGTGCGCGACTGCAGCCGCAGGGTGGACGGGATCGCCACCCCCTCGACGATCCGGAGATAATTGAGCCGCGTGGTTTCGTCGTAGATCTGGTGCTGCAAACCGAACACCGCGCCCTGCGGCGTCTCGCTGATGTTGGTGACCAGGCACGGCACGATGACCTCGAAGTCCTGAATGCCGAGGCGCAGGTCGCAGGATTCGCCGATCACGGCCTGCAAGCCGGTGCCGAGCTGGATGCGCATGCCCGCCTCGGAGCAATCGATGAGCCGGCCCTTCCAGTTCCAACCGTGGCGGGAGTCGCTCATCGGCGCGCCGGTTTCGTCGCGGCCCACGTAGCAGAGCGTGGCCTTCAGCGCAAAATCCTGGTTCACGGCGTGCCGCGCCTGCGTCCGTCGCTCGACGGCAGGCGCCACCGGGACAGGCGTGGCCGGCGCCGGATCAGCCGGCGACGAGACTCGGTCCTTCAGAAATCGTTTGAAGAAAGCCATGGGGTGATGGCGGGGGCGGACATTCGACCGGGATGGGATCGGAACGTCACACTACATCGACACAGGGCGCGGAGACAAGAGCGGCAATTTGCGGACAGCCAATTTGCTGCCGGATTGCCTCCCTGGCTTAGGGCCACTTGGCTCGGGTGCACCGCCCCCATGCGTCTCGCCCGCCTGCAAAGCCACGCGCTGTCGCTGCCCCACACCACGAAGGTCGTCCAGTGGGGCGGTTGCCACGTGTTCAAGGTCGCGGGGAAAATGTTCCTGATCATCGTGCCCGACGGCAGCACGATCGAGGGTGTGGTTTTCAAATGCACGCCGGATGAGTTCGACGAGCTCACTGAAAATGACGGCATCATCCAGGCGCCCTACTGCGCGAAACGGATGTGGGTGAAGGTGGGCGATCTCGCGGCGTTAAGCGAAACGGAGCTGAACGCGCGCATCCGCCGCAGCTTCGACCTGGTCGCCGCCGGTCTGCCGAAGAAGACGCGCCTCACACTCGGGCTGATGGCGCCGGAAACGAAACCAGTCAAATCGCGGGACCGTTAGTCCCACCTCCAAGCATTGGAGACGCAAGACCGGTCCGCCCACGCACCGGGACGAGGCCGTCCGGCTCCAGTTCAATCCACTGAACAAAGAAGCGGACCGGCTGACTGGCGCCGGTCCGCGCCGGTTGGACTGCGACCGGCGGAAATCAGGAGGCCGGCGAATCGACGAGCTGCACGGGCAGGATGATCGGCGCGGAAACCGGCCGGCCGTTCCTCAGCGCGGGCGTGAACCGCCATTGCGCGACGGCGGGCAGCAGGCGCCGCACGAGGCTCGGGTCTCGACCGTCGAGCAGGTCCACGTTGCGCGCACGGCCCTCGGCATCAACCGTGAGGCTGACGCGGATCGTTTCGTTCTGATAGGGGCGCGGAATATCGGCGGGCGCGACGACCTTCGTGGGCACAGGCGCGACGAACCCGGATTCCGGGACGAGGGGCGAGATGACAACACCGGCGGAAAGAGCGCCGGCGGAGAAGAGACCACCGGTGACGGAGGCGGCGAGGATGAGTTCCTTGAGATTCATGGCGGGAAGTACTCCGCAGGTTGCGGACAGTTTCAGGGTTTTCGTTTTTTGTCTTTTGGGTGAGCGGAGCGGAAAATTTCCCGCACACGCAACGCCAGCACCCTTTGCAATGCGCGTGCCAACCGGGCGCGCCGGACCGTAGCGGCTGGGGCGTAACGACAAACGCACTCCGCGCCGCAACGGAGCGGCGCGGAAAATTTGCGGGATCGCGACCCGCCCATCCCACCCGCGGGATAATGCCGCCGTCGCGCGCTCTGCCGGCTTGTGTGCCGCTCCGGGCAGGTTCAACTCAGGAAAATCATGCCCTCCAAAAGCGGCCGCTCCATCCGCTCAAGGGTCACGATCGGATTCGTGGTCATCATCGTGCTCACCTGGCTCGCCGAGCTCCTCCGCCTGCCGCACCTGCTCTATGGCGAAGACGCGGACTTCCGCTGGGGCCGCGTGCTCTGCCGCACGGTCGTGCGGCTCGGCATCTGGGGCTGGGTGCAGTTCACCATCCGCCGGCTGCTGCGCCGCCTGCACGAGCTTGAGGAGTTCCTGCTCGTGTGCAGCTGGTGCCGCCGCCTCGGGCACCAGGGGCGGTGGCTGACCATGGAGGAATTTTTTGATTCACGCCTCGCCACCGAAACCTCGCACGGCATCTGTCCCGAATGCGCGGGGAAACAGTTCGCCGCGCACCGGAGCGCGACGCGTGGGCCGCCGACGGGCTGAGCGCGTTCAGGCGGCGAGCTGGCGGAGGAAATCGCGGACATCGGCCGGCACCGCCGGCGCGAGGTTGCACACCACCCACTGGTAGAGCCGCTGGATCTCCGCCCCCTTGGCGCCCGAGACCGGCCGGGCCCCCGCGGGGTCGGCACCGGCCAGACACTCGAGCTGGCTGCGGCCGGCGAGTCCGCGCACGAGACAGTCCTTGATGTGAAATTCAAACGCGGCCACGTCGCGTCCGGCCAGATGCCGCCAGATGACCAGACGCGAACCGAGTTCGCCGGCGTATTCCTCGACGAGGTAGCCCGAATCGTCGTGCTGGAGCGGCCGCACCTGCCGCAGCGTGGCGCCAAGCGCGATCAGTTCGACCAGCTGGTGAAAGGCCGGCGCGGAGGCCGAAGCCGGAGTGTTGAGCGCGAGCCCGAACACAAAGGAGTCACGGCGGTCGGCGATATGCGCGATCTTCGCCGGAACCGTGACCTCGAATCCCTGCACGTCGATCTTCAGGTGGCAGATGTCCCCGCGCACCGCCGATACGGTGCGCGGCAGCTGCATGCGGGCGCCCGAAAAAGAAATGTCCAGCAGTCGGCCGGTCCAGTCCCACCCCTCGCCGTCGCTGGACTTGAGGAGGTGGCCGCTTTCGTCTCGCCCGTGGATGTTGAGCACGGTCTTGATCGGAAACCCCTGCTTCACGGCATAGCGCGTGCCGCCCCGCCGGTCGGACGGAGTAGAGAGCTTTTTGACATCGAGGATGCGCTTGAAGAACAGCATGACGCGGGCATGGGGCTGTTCCTCCCTATCGGCGCGGACCGGCCGCGCTTGAGCGCGAATCAGTTCAAATCCTTGTCCTGCCAGTATTTGGTGCCTTGCAAAGTGGCCTGGAGGGCGAGTCCATTTTTGGTGATCTGGTAAATTTCGACGTCGGGAATCGCCGTCTCGGCGGCGGCGACGGCGGCGCCTTTTTTGTCGGATTTGGCCGCGGCATCGACCTGTCCGCTGAAATCCCAGCCCTTCTCGACGAAGGCATCGAGTTTGGCCCTGGTGCGAAAAATGAAGACCGCGCGGAAATCCTTCACGCCCAGCCCGAGGCCGAGGCCGGCCGAGCCCATCTTCATGTAGGTGCGGTTGCCCTTTTTGTCCACGACCACACCCTTGCCACCGGCAAAGCTCGCGAGCACGAGGTTTACGCCGACGTTGGAGAACACGGCGTAGCCGGCGGACTTCCTGACCTGATCCTTGGCCATGGGCTTCAGCTTGTAGAGGTCGTCGAGCATGCTCTTGGCCATGTCGTCGATCTCCTCGCGCTTCTCCTCGGTCGCGGTTTTCGCCACCGCCCCGGGCACACCCGCCAGGACGGCGAGACCAAGTGCCAGGGACATGACGGGGTGAAGAAGGTGACGGAAGTTCATGCCGACAGCATGGGCCGAAGGCGCGCCGCGTCAACCGGCACGAGTCGGGGCCGTTCGGGCCGATTGGATCTCAATCAGCCCGGTCCGGCTCAACGGAAACCTGGTCCTTGACCGTGCGCACGCCAGCCGCGCGAAGCATGTCGTCGAGGTGCGCGGGTTTCTTGGAACGCTTCGGCCGCGCGGTCGCGGCGGCGAGACGCGCGCCGGGGACGGACAGGCCGCACGGGGCAATGGGCGGAGCCGGCGTGACGTCGCGCGTGGGCTTTTTTTCGTCGAGCAGGCGCGCGGCGAGGCCATCGAGACCGATGCGCTGCATGGAGGAACGGAGCGCGGCCTTCATCTCGGGCTTATACCAGAAGAAGAAGCTGCGCTGCTCCTGCTTTTCCTCCGGCGTGTGGGCGCAGGAGACGGGTTTGCCGTCGTAGGGATGCACGCCGGTGGCGTAGATTTCGGTGGCCACGGTCATCGGCGTGGGCGTGAAGTCCTGCACGGCTTCCAGGCGGTAGCCGAGGTCCTTGGTCTTCAGCGCGAGGTCGGCCATGTCCTCGGGCCGCGAGCCGGGGTGCGAGCTGATGAAATACGGCGTGACCGGCATGTCGGGCTTGCCGGCCTTGGCGGCGGCGCGCTCGAACTTTTCCTTGAACCGGTAGAAGAGATTGAAGGTCGGCTTGCGCATGACGCGCAGCACGTGGTCGCTGGTGTGTTCGGGTGCGACCTTGATGCGGCCGGGCACATGGTGTGCGGCGAGTTCCTCGACATATTTCTCGTGGCTGGCCTTCACCTCGGGGCGCTTGTCCTTGTCGTGGAGGAACAGGTCGTAGCGGATGCCGCTGGCCACGTAGGCGTGCTTGACGCCCTCGGTGTTGCGGACGGATTCGTAGATGTCGAGGAGCGCGGTGTGGTCGGTGTCGAGGTTGCGGCAGACGTCGGGCCAGATGCAGCTCGGGCGGACGCACTCGTCGCAGATCCACTGCTCCTTGCCCTTCATCTTATACATGTTGGCCGACGGGCCGCCGAGATCGCTGATCGTGCCGCGGAAGTCGGGCATCTGCTTGATGGATTCGACCTCGCGGAGGATCGAGGCCTTGGAACGCGAGGCCACGAATTTGCCCTGGTGCGCCGAGATCGTGCAGAAGCTGCAACCGCCGAAGCACCCGCGGTGCATGTTGATCGAGTGCTTGATCATCTCGTAGGCCGGGATGGGGCCGCGCTTGCGGTATTTCGGGTGCGGCAGGCGCGTGTAGGGCAGGTCGAAGGCGGCGTCGATCTGCTCCTCGTTCATCGTCGGGAACGGCGGATTGACGACGAGCAGGCGCCCGCCGACGGGCTGGAGCAGGCGGCGGGCCTTCACGCGGTTGGACTCGGTCTCGATGTCTTTGAAATTCCGCGAATACAGGGTGCGATCGCGCAGGCAATCCTCGTGCGCGTGGAGGGTGTGGTCGTCCCAGTTTTTGTTCTTCGGCGCGGCCTCGCCCGGCGGCAGCAGCACGGCCGTCTGCGGGATGGTCGTGAGCGAGGAGAAGGGCACGCCGCGCTTGAGCAGGCGCACGGTCTCGCGCAGCGGCATCTCGCCCATGCCATAAACGAGCAGGTCGGCTCCGCTGTCGGCGAGGATCGGGGCTTTCAGTGTGTCGGACCAGTAGTCGTAGTGTGTCACACGCCGCAGGCTGGCCTCGATGCCGCCGATCAGGACGGGCACCTCGGGGAAGAGTCTTTTCAGGGTCTGTGCATAGACGCTCGCCGCGTAGTCCGGCCGGAAACCGTGCGCGCCGCCCGGGGTGTAGGCGTCCTCGCTGCGGAGCTTCTTGGCCGCGGTGTAGCGGTTGACCATCGAGTCCATGCAGCCGGCCGTGACGCCGAAGAACAGGCGCGGCGCGCCGAACTTCCTGAAGTCGCGCAGATCGTCGCGCCAGTTGGGCTGCGGCAGGATCGCCACGCGCAGGCCCTCGGATTCGAGCAGGCGGCCGACAACGGCGGCCCCAAAGGCCGGGTGGTCCACATAGGCGTCGCCGGTCACGATGACCACGTCCACGTAGTCCCAGCCGCGGGCCGCCACCTCGTCGGCCGTCGTGGGCAGCCAGCGCTTGGCATCCCACACGGGTTCGTGGGAATAGACTTTGACGGAACTGGACGCGGGCGTGGACATGGCGACGGCCGGACCCTCAGCCAAGACCCTTCGCAGCGCAAGCCCCGTGAATCCGAGATTCCCCCCGCGCTTCCGCCGACGAGCCTACCGGAAAAACGACAAACGGTTCTGTTCCAGCCAGCGCAGCCGCTCCGCGATCGCGGGCGATTCGGGATCGCCGCGATAAACGTAGAAATCCGCGGCTTGATTGGCGGCGCCAAGATTCCGCGTGGCAAGATAGGCGTCGATCCAGCGGTGCTTGGCCTCGGCGATGACAGCGGCATGGCGTTCCGGCGTGAAGTTGCCCCAGACCACCGCGCCCACCGCCAGTCCGAGCAGCGCGCCTCCCCTGCGCCAGGACGGCCGGACCACCACCCCCGCCCAGATCAGCAGACCGGCCACCGCCGGGGTCAGGAGGGGCAGGTAACGCCACATGAAAGCCGCCTCGATGTTCACCGGCAGCCGCCCGATCGCCGTGAACGAGGCAAAGGCCAGACTGGTGCCCGTCAGCAGCCACACCGCCCGCACGGCCGGGCCATCGCGCCGGGCCCAGAGTTCCCGCCCAGACCAGGCGAAGGCCAGCAACACCGGTCCCAGAAACAATCCGCCCAGGACAACCGGTCCGGCCCCCATCGCACGCCAGCCGAGGAGACTGGAGAACATCAACGCCACAAACCGGGGGTAATCCCACCAGGCCTCCACCGGGAAGCGCCAGCCCGGCACCGCAGGATCCCAGCGATAGCCCCAGCCGAAGGCGACCAAAGCCAGCGCGAAAATCACCAGCAGGGCCAACGCGGCCCGTCGCTCCGTCTCGCTCCCGGACGGACGCAAGATGAGCAGCATGGCCAAACCGGCCGAGAGAAACGCCGCGCAAAAGGCAAAACCCGTGAACAGGCAGAGCGACCCCACCACCCCCGCTCCAACCAAGCGCCCGGGGAGCGTCCTCGCGGTCCATGCCAGCGCGAGCAGCAGCACCAGCAGCACCGGCAGGATGCCATGCGCGAGGTTGGGCGTGAGGATCATCGTTTCCCAGTGCACCGGGCTCATGAAGATCAGCGGAAATGCCGCGTCGCCCCAATGCGGGCGGCCGCGCAGGCGGCGGGCCAGAACGATGGCGGCCAGGGCGGCACACCCGAGCACTGCGACCGCCGCCCACGATTCCGCACGCACGTCCCAGTTCGTCGCCTGATACAGCAACCCGTTTATCACCCCGCCCAATCCCTGCCGATGCGGACCATGCTGCCAGCGGAAAGCCGCCCACCAGCCGTCGCCGGCAAACATGGGCCGGAGCAGGTCCCACTGATCCTGAAACGGCACGTTAACCGCCGTCGCGCGCACCAGCCCGGCCAGGCGAACCAGGCAAACCGCCAAGAAACCATAAACCACGACGGCCGTCACGGCCTGGCCACGCTCATAGCGACTGGCTGGAGAATCTGGTCCCGGGTTGGTCGGCACTCCGCGAGCCAAGCTTTCGAACTCCGCCGGCGCCAGCCGCAAGTGGCGCGCATGGAATTGGCCAACGGGCTGAAATCATCTCGGGAGTTGCGCTCCGTGCCCGGATGCCTCTGTTTGGGTCCTTTCTCCCATGTCCGCCCAAGTTGAAAACGTCGTCATCGTCGGCACCGGTTGCGCCGGCCTCACCGCCGCGGTTTACACCGGCCGCGCCAACCTTTCCCCGCTCGTCCTCGAGGGCGCCCAGCCCGGCGGCCAGCTCACGACGACGTCGGAGGTGGAGAACTTTCCCGGCTTCCCCGAGGGCGTGGACGGCTTCATGCTCACGCAGAACATCCGCAAGCAGGCGGAGAAGTTCGGCGCCCGCTACCAGAGCGGCACCGTGCTGAGCCTCGACACCGGTTCCTGGCCGCACACGCTCAAGCTCGCCGACCGGGAGATCAAGGCCAAGGTCGTCATCATCGCCACCGGCGCCTCCCCGCGCATGACCGGCATCCCGGGCGAGCAGGAACTTTACGGCGGCAAGGGCGTGACCACCTGCGCGACCTGTGACGGCGCGTTCTACCGCAAGATGGACGTCGCCGTGATCGGCGGCGGCGACAGCGCGGCCGAGGAGGCTTTGTTCCTCACGCGTTTCGCCAGCAAGGTTTACCTCGTGCACCGCCGCGACTCGCTGCGCGCCTCGAAGATCATGGCCGACCGCGCCACCTCGCACCCGAAGATCCAGTGCGTGTGGGACAGCGTGCCGGTCGCCGTGGAGGGAGTCGAACAGGGCGCCGTCAGCGGCCTCAGGATCAAGAACGTGAAGAGCGGCGCCGAGAGTGTGCTGCCGGTGAAGGGCATCTTCATTGCCATCGGCCACGTGCCGAACACCGCTCCCTTCAAGGGCGCCGTGGACACCGACGAGGGCGGCTACATCGTGCCGCTCGCCGGCTCACAGGTCCGCACCAAGACGCCCGGCGTCTATGTGGCGGGCGACTGCTCCGACCACGTTTATCGGCAGGCGATCACCGCCGCGGGCATGGGTTGCCAGGCCGCCATCGAAGCCGAGCGCTGGCTTGCGGAACACGGCGGCTGAGCCAAGACTGACGACATGCGCGTCGTCGTCTTCAGCACCAAACCCCACGACCGTCAGTTTCTGACCGCGGCCAACGCCGGCCGGCACGAACTCGTTTTCGTGGAGGCCCGATTGTTGCCGGAGACCGCCGCGCTCGCCGCCGGCGCGCAGGCCGCGTGCCTCTTCGTGCATGACCACGCCGACGCCGCGGCGCTCGCCACCTTCGCCTCGCTCGGCGTGAAGCACGTCGCGCTGCGCTGCGCGGGCTTCAACAACGTGGACCTCGCCGCCGCCGCGCGGCTGGGCATCACGGTCGCCCGCGTGCCCGCCTACTCGCCGCACGGCGTGGCCGAGCACGCGGTCGCGCTGTTCATGACGCTCAACCGCCGCGTCCACCGTGCCTACAACCGCGTGCGCGACGGCAACTTCGCGCTGGAGGGCCTGCTGGGTTTCGACGTGAACGACAAGACCGTCGGCGTCGTCGGCACGGGCAAGATCGGCGTGTGTTTCGCGCAGATCATGCGCGGCTTCGGCTGCCGCGTGCTGGCCTACGACGTCGCGCGCAACCCCGCCGCCGAGGCGCTCGGTGCGGAATATGTGACCTTGGAAAAACTTTTTGCCGAGAGCCATGTCCTCAGCCTGCACTGCCCGCTCACGCCCCAGACGCATCACCTCGTCAACGCCGGCACGCTCACGCAGATGCGCGACGGCGTCTTCATCATCAACACGGGCCGCGGCCCGCTGATCGACACCGGCGACGTGATTGACGCGCTCAAGTCGGGCAAGCTCGGCGCCCTCGCACTCGACGTTTACGAGGAGGAAGAAGGCGTGTTCTACGAAGACCTCTCCGGCGGCATCCTCGCCGACGACCAGCTCGCGCGGCTCCTGTCGTTCCCGAATGTGCTCGTGACGAGCCACCAGGCGTTCTTCACGCGCGAGGCGGTGAGCGCCATCGCCGCGACCACGCTCGGCAACCTCGACGATTTCGCCGCCGGCCGCCCCTGCCCCCATGCCCTTAAGGCGTAAGCCGCCCGCGAACCGCGCGAGCCTCCGCCGGCTCTGGGCCCGTCTCGGGATCCCGGCCGACGTTGCGACCCGCGCGACAAAGCGCATCCACCCCGAGGCGAAACGTCTGGTTTTCCTCGGTCGTGCAAAAGACGACGGCCGCATCCTCCGCCTGACCCCGCGCGCGGCGAGTGCCTGGCGAAAAATGCAGGCGGCCGCCTCGACCGATGGCGTCACGCTGTTGCCGCTGTCGGGCTTTCGCAGCGTGGCGCGCCAGACCACGATCATCCGCCGCAAGCTCGCGGCCGGACACCGCATCGAGGACATTCTGCGCGTGAGCGCCGTGCCCGGGTGCAGCGAGCATCACACCGGCCGCGCGCTCGATCTGGGCGCACCCGGGCACTTGAAGCTGGAAGTCTCGTTCGCCCGCACACCGGAGTTTCGCTGGCTGAAAAAGCACGCCAACCGCTTTGGTTTTCGCCTCTCCTACCCGCGCAACAACCGTCAGGGTATCAGCTATGAGCCTTGGCATTGGTGCTGGCTGATGTAGCAACTCCATTGCAGGCAACAGTCTGTATCAGTAATTAGAATAATTCTAATTACTACTTGAAAACCGCTCTCCGCTGCGTTGGGTTTTCCGACCCACCTCCCTCATGTCCGCCCAATCCGACAACCACGCCGTCCTTTGCGAGCAGCTCAAGGCCTGCGATGTCCGCCCCACCCCGCAGCGAGAAGTCGTGCTGAAGAGCATCCTGGAGAAGCGCGATCACCCCACGGCCGACGAAGTTTTCGCCCGCGTGAAGGCCACCATGCCGAGCATCTCGCTCGCCACGGTCTATAACTGCCTCGAAACGCTCGTTTCTTGCGGCCTCGTCCGCTCCGTAAACTTCGAGCGTGGTCCGACGCGTTACTGCCCGAATCTCCACCCGCACGCCCATTTTCACGACGTGGCCAGCGGCGCGACCCACGACATCGACCTGCCCGAGAGCGTGCTCGCCAAGATCAAGTCCGTCCTCCCGCCCGGCTACGCCGCCGACTCCGTCGAAATCGTCTTCCGCGGCAAGGCCACACCCTCCGCCCGCAACTGACGCGCAGGTCGATTCCCACTCACTTTCACTCTCCCTTTCCTAAAATGAGCCAACTCGAGATCAAAGACCTCCACATCAGCATCGGCAACAAGCCCATCGTCAAGGGCTTCACCTTGACGATCAGGCGCGGTGAAGTTCACGCCATCATGGGACCCAACGGCACCGGCAAGAGCACCCTCGCCAAGGCCATCGCCGGCCACCCGGACTACACCATCACCAGCGGCGAGGTGCTGCTCGACGGTGTCTCCGTGCTCGAGATGGAGCCCGATGAGCGCGCCCGCGCCGGCCTCTTCCTCGCCTTCCAGTATCCGAGCGAGATCCCGGGCGTATCCATCGCCAACTTCCTGCGCGCCGCCGTCCAGGCCCGCATGGCCGAGGGCGAGGAGCTCGACGCCACCGGCTACTACAAGCGCCTCTACTCGAAGATGGACCTGCTCAAGATCGACCGGAAATTCACCTCCCGCTCGGTCAACGAGGGTTTCTCCGGCGGCGAAAAGAAGCGCTGCGAGATCCTCCAGATGGCCATGCTCGAGCCCAAGGTCGCCCTGATGGACGAAACCGACTCCGGCCTCGACATCGACGCGCTCCGCATCGTCGCCGAAGGCGTCAACGCCCAGCGCGCCAGCTCCGTCGCCCCCGGCATCCTCCTCATCACCCACTACCCGCGCCTGCTCGACTACATCGTGCCAGACTTCGTGCACGTGATGCACGACGGCCGCATCGTGAAGAGCGGCGACAAGTCCCTCGCCCTCGAGCTCGAGGCCAAGGGCTACGACTGGGTGAAACAGGAATTCGCCGCCGCCAACGCCTGATAACCATCTCCTCCACCTGTCATTCTGAGCGCAGCGAAGAATCCATCAGCACAACCGCCATCGCCCATCATCCTGGATCCTTCACTTCGTTCAGGATGACACGCAAAATATTTTCGCCATGAAACCACCCCCCGAAATCGACTCCGCCCCCCCGATGGAGAACCCGGTCGTCGGCATCGACCAGACCAAGGGCGACTTCCAGTACAAGGTCGATTACGCCTTCGACGCCGGCACGGGCCTGAACGAGGACACCGTCCGCTACATCAGCACGGTGAAGAAGGAGGAGCCGTGGCTGCTCGATTTCCGCCTGAAGGCCCTGCAGACCTTCCGCGACAAACCCATGCCGACGCACTGGGCGACCAAGGACCTCGAGAACATCGATTTCGACAAGATCCGCTATTACCTCTCGCAGGGCCAGAAGCCCAAGCGCACGTGGGACGAAGTCCCCGACGACATCAAGCAGACCTTCGAACGCCTCGGCATCCCGGAGCAGGAGCGCAAATTCCT
>JAUPWC010000410.1 GCA_030916665.1 Verrucomicrobiota bacterium | reverse complement strand
CTCGCGGAACGCGCTCCTCTGCCAGGCCACTGCCGACGCCTCCGGCCTGCCCGTGCATTCCTTCGCGCTCGAGGGTTCCGTCGTTGGCAACCTCGCCAACCAGCTCATCGCGCTGAAAGCCGTGCCCCACCTCGCCGCCTTCCGCGCGAGCCTGGTCTCCGATCTCAAACAGACGATCTACCAACCCCGGGTTAACCACTAATCCGCACTCATGGGTCACTAATCCCAGAAACCTTGGACCACGGATTTCACAGATGATCACGGATCAATCCCATCACTCCCGCTCCCGTCATCCTGAGCCGGGCGAAGGTTCCAAGCGGACGTGCAGATTCCCTTGGATGCTTCTCCCGCGGCCGCGGGATCAGCATGACGCTGCGGAGGTTTTTCCTCCTTCCGTTTATTCTGTGTGTTCCGTGGGCAACCCTGCCTTTGATCCATCCGTGCCCATCCTGATAATCTGTGGTTAATACCGTCCTGGCCCGCCCCCGAACTCCGAACTTCGAACTCCAATCTCCGAGAATGCCCTCCTCCAAACAAATCTCCGCCGCTTACTCGCTTGCCCGTCAGCGCTACGCCGACCTCGGCGTGGACACCGAGGCCGCCATCCGCCACGCGCTCCGCATCCCGATCTCCCTCCACTGCTGGCAGGCCGACGACGTGCGCGGCCTCGAGACACCCAAGGCGGGCCTCACCGCCAGCGGCACCATGGCCACCGGCAGCTATCCGGGCCGTGCCCGCAACGGCGACGAAATGCGCGCCGACCTCGACCTCGCGCTGAAGCTCCTGCCTGGCAAACAGCGCCTCAACCTCCATGCCTTCTACGCCGAGACCGGCAGCGAGGTCGTGGACCGCGACGAGATCGAGCCGCAGCACTTCGCGCGCTGGATGGGCTGGGCCAAGTCGCGCCGCGTCGGCCTCGACTTCAACCCGACCTACTTCAACCACGAGAAGGCCAACTCCGGCTTCACCCTCTCCGACGCCGATCCCACCGTCCGCAGGTTCTGGATCCGCCACGCCAAGGCCTGCCGCCACATCGCCGAGAGCTTCGCCCGGACCCTCGGCTCGCCGAGTGTCATCAACCACTGGGTGCCGGACGGCGCCAAGGACTGCCCCGCCGACCGCTTCGCCCCGCGCGAGCGCCTCGCCGCGTCCTACGACGCCATCTTCGCCGACAAGACCGTGAACCGGAAGCTCTGCGTGGACGCCGTCGAAGGGAAGCTCTTCGGCATCGGCTCCGAGGAATACGTCGTCGGCTCGCAGGAGTTCTATTCCAACTACGCCCTCAGCCGCGGCCTCGTGCTCTGCCTCGACCTCGGCCACTACCACCCGACCGAGTCCGTCGCCGACAAGGTCTCGTCGCACCTCGCCTTCCACGAGAAACTCCTCCTGCACACCTCGCGCCCGATCCGCTGGGACAGCGACCACGTCGTCATCCTCGACGACGCCGTGCGCAACCTCTTCCTCGAGATCGCTCGCGGCGACGCCTGGGACCGCGTCTATGTGGCGCTCGACTTCTTCGACGCCTCGATCAACCGCATCGCGGCCTACGTCACCGGCACGCGCGCCACGCGCCAGGCCATCCTTTGCGGCCTGCTCGATCCGTCCGCCGCGATCCAGGCGGCCGACGCCGCCGGCAAGGGCCATGAGCGCCTCGCGCTGATGGAGCTGACCCGCTCGCTCCCCTGGGGCGCGGTCTGGGACGAGCTCTGCCGCCGCGAAGACGTCCCCGTCGGCGCCGACTGGCTCAAGGACATCAGCAGCTATGAGCGTCAGGTGCAACTGAAGCGCACCTGACGCAGTTTAAGTCTGAAGTTTAAGACAAAACACCCCGACATCACAAGCCACCCGCATCGGGTCTTCACTTAAACTTCCAACTTAAACTTTAACTATTCGCATCGAGCGTTCCGCGCCGCTCACAGACCGCACAAATCCCATGAATCACATAGAAAATCCGGATGTTGTATTGATCGGCAGCGGCGTCATGTCCGCCAATCTCGGCGCGCTGCTCAAGCGGCTCGACCCGTCGCTCTCGATCTCGGTATTCGAGGCGGCCGACGAGCTGGCCTACGAGAGTTCCAACGGCTGGAACAACGCCGGCACCGGCCACGCCGGCATCTGCGAGATCAGCTATACGCCCAAGCCCGCCGACGGCAGCCCGGTCAAGGTTCAGAAGGTCATCGATATCTTCCAGGAGTTCGAGCAGACGCTGCAGTTCTGGGCCCACGCCGTCGGCACCGGCATGATCGATGCGCCCAAGGACTTCATCAATCCGGTCCAGCACATCAGCTTCGTCCACGGCGACGACCAGGTCGCCTTCCTCAAGTCGCGTTATGCCGGCATGTCGGCGCACCACTTCTTCCGGGAAATGGAATTCACGACCGACCCGAAGAAGATCGGCAGCTGGGCGCCGCTCCTCACCGAGGGCCGCGATCCGGCCACACCGATCGCCGCCACCAAGATGGACGGCGGCACCGACATCAACTTCGGCAACGTCTCCAGAAAACTCCTCGGCTGGCTCGGCGCGCAACCCGGCTGCTCCGTCACCACGAGCAGCAAGGTCGTGGATCT
>JAUPWC010000041.1 GCA_030916665.1 Verrucomicrobiota bacterium | reverse complement strand
TCGGCACGCTCGCGAGCATGGTCGCGGCCCCGCTGGCGGTCGTCGCCGCGCTGCTGTGGACCGGACAACGCGAGCGCCGCCGCCTGCTCGCGCCGGGCGTGGTCGCGGGTCTCGGACTGCTCCTGTTCGCCGTCATCCACTGGCAGGCCGGAGGCCGCGCCGGTCCGGCGAACGAATCGCGCAGCCTGCTCGATCTCCTGCACGGCGTGGTTTTCCAACTCGGCTGGCCGAGCGGCCTGCCCGGCGCGGCGGCGGTCTTGCAGGTGCCGTGGCTGATCCACGCGCTGCGTCTCCGCGGCCGGGCCGACGCGACCGCGACCGACCGCATCATTTTCGCGCTCGGACTCTGGAACCTCGCCCACGCCGTGGGCCTGGCCCTCGCGCGCAGCGGCGGCACGGAAGGCTACGTCTCGCGCTACGGCGACCTGCTGTTCATCGGCACGCTGGCCGGCATTCTGGCCCTCGCGCGCCTCGTGCCCGCACCGGGCCGCGCACGCTGGCCCTTCATGGCCGGCGCGACGCTCTGGGGCGCGCTGGTGATCGCCGGCCTCTGGCAGAACGCCACCGAGGGGCATGCCGCGTATTTCCATCAGACCGCCGCGCAGAGCAACCAGGTGCGTCGCGACGCGCTCCTCGCCTACCTCGAACGGGGCGATCCCCAACCGATGGAGCAGAAGGAAACGCGCTGGGTGCTGACCAACAGCCCCGAGCTCGTGCGCCCCCTGCTCGACCGGCCGGACTTCCGCGCGCTGCTGCCAGCCTCGGTGAATCCGGCCGGCGACTCCGCCCTCGGCCGCCTCAACCGCGCCCTGCAGGCGCGCTGGCCCTGGTGGCTGCTCGGCGGTTTCGCGCTGCTCGGCACTGGGCTCGTGCTGACCTTCTCACGGCCGACGACCGACCGGCCGCTGCCCGAACTCGTGCCCACCGCCGATCGCTGGCCCGGCTGGGCGGCGCTGGCCGTTGCGCTGGCCTGCACCGGCGGCCTGTTCCTTTGGAGCAACCCGCTGGTCTTCAGCCGGGAGGCGCGTTGGACGCACATGCTCGGCGGCGACGCCGCGCTGACAAACATCACCTTCGACTTTACGGTGCACTCGCCCCTCCCGCCCGAACGCCTGCAGGGCGCGGCGCCGCTTTCGCCGCCGGAGCTGCGCAACCGTTTCCACGGCACCGCGCCGGAAGGTCCGGGCTGGACCGGCACCGTGTTGAGTTCGCCTTTCACGCTCAGCCAGCCCTGGCTCGTCGTGCCCTTCGCCGGCTACCCGACCGGCGACGGCAACGGCCTGCGCCTGCGTCTGCTTGACGCCGAGGGTATCTGGCAAGGCGAGGAGCTATCCTGCCAAGGCCCCAACCAGGAAGGCATCGCCTACTGGACCATAGACGTCACCGCCCACCGCGGCCGGCAGGCCCGGCTGGTGCTCTACGACGGCCGCACCGAGGACCAGGCCTGGATCGCCGTCGCCCCGCCGATCCCGACGGACCGTCCCAACCTCGCCGTGGACCTGACCCAGCGCCTGCAGCGCGAGAACCAGAGCCGCCTCCACGCCACCCTCGCCGTCCTCGCCCTCGCCGCTTACCTCGGCGCCTTCGTCAGCTGGCGGAACCGGCGGATCGCGCGGGTGGCAGGCTGAAAGTGCGCCTCATGCCCATTTCACATTCAAGCTTCTTCGGAAAAGGGGTCATGCCTTACTCTTTACCTTTTCTCGCCAGCCCGACGTGTTTGCTGACGTAGAAGCCCGAGCCCATGTCCAGTTGCCGGGCCAGCCAGTCGTTGGTCACGTCAGTCGTGTCCTTCATCAGCAGCGCCAGCCGGACCTTCCACGGCGCCGACTTGCGCCGGTTTTCGCGGTCCGCCTTCGGGATCTCGACGACCAGCCGGTCCAGCGCCGCCTGCCAGCGCGCTTCCCTGACCTCCTTCACGCCTTGGCTTTCCCACGCCCGGGCCTCGACCGCCACGGCCTGATCCTTGAGCAAGGCCTGTTTAAAATCCTTCCCGCCCAGAGCCCAGCCCTTGCTCATCGAGACATAGGCCTTGGACTTGCCCGCCGGTCCTTCCGCCGTCTGCCACGCCAGATAATCGGCGTAGGCCCGCCAGCCGGCCGGGGTGTCGGCCAGCTGCCCCGCCTCGGTGAGTGCCGTCTGGCAATGCAGGACCTCCGGCCGCTGCTTGGGCCGGCTCAGATACCAGAAGCTGGAGTGACGGTAAGCGTCCAGCCGCGCCACCGTGGCCAGCCCCGCGCGCACGGGATTGAGATGGATGTAGTGACAGAGCAGCCCCAAGCCCTCGCCCTCCTCCACCATCAGCGCCTTGTAGCGCCCCTGGAACAGGTGCCCGCGCTCGTCCCGCAGCTTGTTGAACCGGTTGGCAAAGGTGGACTGCAACCACTGCATGCCCGCCACCAGGTTGCCCTGCGGCGTCTCGACTGCGAGATGGTAATGGTTGCCCATGATCACAAACGCATGGAGCACCCAGCCGTAGCGCCCGCAGGCCGCGAACACGCAGTCCTCGAACGCCTGCCGCGCCCCCTCCGTCTTGAACACAAACGCCCGGTAGTTCCCCCGGTTGATCACGTGGTAGATCGCCCCGGGATATTCCAATCGCAGCTTGCGCGCCATGCCGTCCAGTCAGCCCGACCGCCCAGACAGGGTCAAGAGGTAATAGGTAAAGCATGACCCCTTCTGCTTGCCCCTAAAATTGAGTGGTTTCGCCTGCCTCATTTTTCTTTGCCGAACGTTTGAGCTCAGCCGACGCCCGGGGAGCGGGGAAGCCGCCTTTCTTCGAATTGCGAGGCCATGTTGAGCGGAGATATCATCGACGAATCAGGCAAAATCAAGGGCGTTGGCTGTGGCGGCTGGATCGGCTCTTCTCTTCAGCGCTCACGATGCGGACTGGAATAGTCGCGCAGGAATAAAACCGGGACGACGATGGCGGCTATCCACTCAAGCGCTAATATTGCGAAAGGGATCCAAACGAATAGCAGGCCGATCGCGTGGCCACCGAAGCCGTGACTTCTAATAAACTGCCATACGCGGTCATCAAAATCGAAGACAATGCCGACAACGCACAGAACCCAGACCGCCACTAGAATGACTTTCGAGATGCGCATCTTTCTTCCGCCGATCGTTACCGATGAGACACGCGCGGGCGAGCGTGGAGTGAGCCCTTTTGAACTACGGGAGATGCTGAGCGGAGATGGCACATGCGATTTAGGTCACAGCCCGCGCGTTGTTCTCTGGCGGTCTGGATCGGCTCTTTCATCTCTTTCTTCGAGTGAAGTCCTTGATCGCGTCAAAGGCTTCGATGGCGACACGGACGACCACGCACCAAACTCCAAGCGATACGCCTACGGTGCACAGGTCGGTGAAAAACTTCGAATGGCTGCTGCCGTGAACTCCTCCCACCCGGATCATTTCGACGATTCCACCAGGCAACAAGATCACCGCGCCCGCAAAAAGATCTGCGGCCAGCAACGCGCGGCCTAGAGCGACGAGGATGACGCTGATGGTGATGGAAACTGTCCATGCGCGTCGAGGTGTCATCTTTCTTTCGCCGATCGTTTGAGGTCAGACACGAGGGCCGAAGGCCCGAGTTGTCTGTGGTGGCTGGATCGGCTTCTTCTTCATCTGGAGACGCGATCAAGCACGCTCATCTTCCTTGTCCTTCCTGCGCTTTCTCGCCGCGCCGAGGACCGCGCCAATGATCAGTCCAAATGCAATTCCCAGACCGACGTTGTGAAACACGGAACCGAGCACGGCTCCGAAACAAAGTCCAAGACCAACACCAATTCCTACGTATTTTTTATTCATGGGGTGGCTAGTTCTTTCCGCCGATCGCTTCAGATCAGCAACGCCCGGCGAGCGGGCAGACCGAACTTTTGAAATACTGGGCCATGGTGAGCGGAAACATCATCGACGATTTAGGTGAGATCAAGGGCGTTCGCTGTGGCTGACTTGTTGGACCTCTTCTTCATTCTGGGAACTGCATATCGGGTGTCACTTGCTCGACCGGTGTCGCGTCGCGTCCTAGGAACTGGAGTCTCTTCTACAGACAGCCAGTCTCTGGAATAACGACACTTCCGAATATGGTGCCATCATCAGTTTTCACTCCGATCCAGCATAACCCGTGATGCTCAAACTCGCCGTGCTTCCGTGAAAGACCGGGGACGTAAACAACGCGTCCTTTCTTCTTTCGAAAAAGCGAGATCCACAAACGGGTAACAACTGAATCCCCGAGCATGACCGGCGTAACGCCGTCGAAATATCGCACCGGTTTAGGAAGCTGAGTAACTGATGCCATTTCTTCGTCCAACGATGAAGCTCAGACACCTTGCCCCTGACGATCGGAAACTGATACCTTCCCGAATCCGCTGCGCGTAACCGAGGTTGTCTGTAGCGCCTGGTTCGGCTCCTTCTTTTACTTCTGCGCGAGAGCGAAGTAGACCGCGATCGGTAGCAAGGTAGCAGCCAAGAAGGCAACTCCGCCCGCTACGAGGAACAGATCTTGGAACTTCACCCCGCGAAAGAGTCGTGCTGACGACGGATCCTCCGGATCGTAATACACAGCAATCACCTGACCTACCGTGAACAGACATCCTCCAGCCTTGTGGTGAATGGCGATCAAGGACGTCCAGTGGCTCTTTCGACGGTGTCCGTCGGCAAGGTAGGAGAACGCAACGCGGTACTGCCGTCCTTCATCGGACTGCGCGTCATCGCGAATCAGGTGAACACTCTCGTCAACCGACTCAACGACGCCGTCTGTTCGAGACCAACGAAGCGATCTGATCGCGCGCCGAAAGTCTGGCCAGCCAGCGTACAGGAGCATGCTGCCGACTATCATACACGCTAGCGCCATTCCGATTGCGATGATTGCAGGCATGTCTTGCCGAACGATTGAGGTCAGACACGACGGGGCGCAGCCCCGTCGTTGTCTGTGCCGGCTGGTTGGGCCTCCGTGGTTGCCGAATTCCCAATGCTCAATTTGAGGTGCTGGACAAACTGAGTGAACTCCGAATCACCGGGCTTATCGTTGAATATCGCGAATGCTTCACCGCCTTTCGAATGATGAAAAATCTCAACTTCTTCTTTTCGCCACGCCCAGCCAAATGCCATCCAGGCGAATTTCGCTGCAAGCAGCAATCAAAGTGCCAGGCCGATCATGCCGAATGGAAACTCTAGACGGGCAACTAGGGCAGCCAGGAAAACAGTGACCGCCAGCAAACTGAGGCAGCGCCACATCATGTCATGCCTAAGTGCCACGAAATGCTGAGTGGAGGCAGACAAGTCAGCGTAACGAAACTCGCGAGAGAACTTCCGTCCCCGATCACGACCATCAATATCGACGCGGTCTCCTTTCAGCGTAAACCACCGCTGTGCCCGGCGCGCTTCTTCGCGGTAGATATTCTTCATCTTTGTATGCCCAACGCTTCAGATCAGCCACGCCCACCGGGCGGGCGAGCCGTCTCTTTTGAATATCTGGGCCATGTGGAGCGGAAGCATCATCGACGATTTAGGTGAGATCAAGGGCGTTGGTCTGTGGCTGACTGGATCGGCTCTCTTCTTCCGGCCTTCTTCTTTGCCCGATACACTAGGAAGGCCGCCATTAGCGCCCATGTAATCGCGATGTGCGGCCACGCGTTGAACGGGGCACCAACGCCACCCTCGTTCTGGGGAGGAAAGCCGCCGGAAAGAGGCGTCAAAACGGCAAAGACCAGACCAATAAATCCACGCCCCAGAATATTGAACCCGCAGTCGTCGCAGTGCATGAAGCCGAAAACAAACCCGCCCAGAGGCATGGCTAGGGCGGCACTAATGAGTGCGATGATTGCTAGGCGCTTTGATTCCATCTTTCCGCCGATCGTCATCAGTCAGACACGGAGGGGCGAAGCCCCGTAGTTGTCTGTGATGATCTGGTTAGCCCTTCTTTGGTTCTTTTGCATCGATCAACGTAATCTCATGAATCAACTCATGGGCAGCGTGAAAGAGAGGCGACAGGGGA
>JAUPWC010000409.1 GCA_030916665.1 Verrucomicrobiota bacterium | reverse complement strand
GGCCGCCGCCGTGACGCTGCGCCCGCTTGCGGCGGACCGACTCGATGAGGATGCGGCGCATCGCCTCGGCCGCCGCGGCGAAAAAATGCGCGCGGTTCCGCCAGTTGGGCTGGCTTTCTCCACCCAGCCGGAGCCAGGCCTCATGCACGAGGGCGGTGGCCTGGAGGGTCTGGCCCGGCGCCTCGCGGGACATCCGCGCGGCTGCGAGCCGACGCAGTTCGTGGTAAACCAGGGGCAGCAGACGGTCGGCCGCGCTGGTTTCGCCGCGCTCCAGCAGCTCGAGAATCGCCGTGACCTCGCCCGGAGGGTTCACGGCGACAATAATTAGCAGAAAGCGCGGCGAGAGGGAGCTGATTCCCGCCTCGTCGGTGGAAAGTAGCCGGGCTTACTTGCCACCATACCAGACGCCCCGGCGCCAGTTGTGGCGGCGGAGCTTTTCGACCAGCGCGGCCGGCATGGGCGGCAGATCGCTCACGCCGCAATTGGCCTCGGCCTGGACCACGCTGCGGATGCCGGGGATGACCACGGAGACGGCGGGGTGGGCGAGCACCCACTTGAGCGCGGCCTGGGGCAGGGTGTAGCCGGTGCCGGCGAGATCCTTTTTGATTTCGTCGGCGTGCGCGACGGCGCGGGCGAGGCGGTCGCCCTCGAAGTAGCGGGCGCGGAAATCGTCGGGCGCGAATTTCGTGTCGGCGGTGAACTTGCCCGTCAGCACGCCTTCGTCGAAGGCCACGCGCACGATGACGGCCACGCCGTGTTCCTGCGCCACGTCGAGCAGTTCGGCGGCGGGTTCCTGCTCGAACAGGTTGTAGATCACCTGCACCGCATCGATCCAGCCGCCGCGCATCAGGTCGATCACGCTGTTCTGGTCCTGTTCCGGCGTGGACACACCGATCAGGCCGATGAGGCCCTCGCGCTGGAGCTGGCGCAGGATCTTGAACGGGGTGGGGTTGCGGTTCCAGGCGCGCGTCCAGGTGTGGAGCTGGAGCAGATCGAGTTTTTCCCCACCGAGATTGGCGAGGCGGGTGGCGATGTTGGCGCGCAGGTAACTTTCGGAATAGCGCTCTTCGGCCCGGCAGTAGGGCGAGGGCGGCCAGATGCCGGCGGCGGGCGGAGTCTTGGTGGCGACGAAAACACGCTCCTGTTTTCCGGCCCCGGCGCGTTCGCGCAGCACGCGCGCGATGATCCTCTCGCTGTGGCCGTCGCCGTAGCCGGCCGCCGTGTCGATGAAGTTGCACCCGAGGTCGAGCGCGCGGTGGAGGGCGGCGAGCGAGTCGGTGTCGCTCTGCGGGCCCCAGTGCGCGCCGATGGCCCAGGCGCCGAAGCCGATTTCCGAACAGTGCAGGCCGTGCCGGCCGAAGGGGCGGAGTTGCATGCCTGCACGGATGCACGAAAGCCGCCGAAAGGAAAACCGATTGTCGGTCCGCATGGTGCGCAGCGGGCTTTCTATTCTAACGTGTGACGAGTTGCGCGGGTGATCCAAATTGACACCTGGGAGACTCACGAATCCTCTGGCAAAGCTTTTTGGTCACCCTCTCCCCCGGCACCCGCGCTTCGCCGTGTGGTGATTTCGAGGCAAACATGCGCATACCCCATACCCCCCGCCTGTCCTGCGGCCTCTTGCTGTTGGGCTGTTTCTTGCCCCCGGCCGCGTTCGGCGCCACCGATCCCATCGCGGAGGTCGGCAAAACCGCCTCCGAGTGGGTCAAGACCCGGGCCGAAACCGTCCGCTTGGAAAAGGACTGGGAGCAGGACCGCGTGATGCTCGAGTCCACGGTGACTGCCTTGAAGGAGCGCGCCGTGCGGCTGCAGGAATCGCGCGACCACCTGCTCGCTTCCACTGCCGAAGGACGGGCCGAGCTGGCTTCGTTCGAGGCCAAGCTCGCCGAGGCGAAGCAGGCCCTGGCTTCCTCCGAGCAGCGGCTCCGGGCGCTGACCGAGCGTGTGCAGCAGCTCCGTCCCCGTTTGCCGCCACGGCTCGCGGAAGCCTTGGAAATGTCCTACCGCAGCCTGGACAGCAAGGAGCTGAGCCCCGGCGAGCGGATGCAGCTGGTGATGATCGTGCTGAACCGCTGCGCCCAGTTCAACCTCGACATCACCCACGGCGAGGAGGTTCTCACCCTCCCCGGCGAACCCGCCGCGAAGTCCGTGGAAGTCATCTACTGGGGGCTCAGCCACGGCTACGCGCTGGATCGCGCGGGGGCCAAAGTCTGGCTCGGGGCGCCCGGTCCGGAAGGCTGGCGCTGGGAACCGATCGCCGGTGCGGCCCCGGCGGTGGTGGAATTGCTGGCGGTCCGGCGCGACGAAGCCGATCCGCGGCTCATCCGGGTGCCCGCGAAACTGGACGCGGCCCGCTGACGCCCATGAAAGCACGCTCCCTTTTCCTCCTACTCGCCGGCCTGCTCGCCGTCACGGTCGGGGCCGCCGAGAATTTTGACGACGCCCTGAAGCGCGCCGCCACCGATTACGCCACCCGGCTCCGGCAGGCCGCGGACGAACTCAACCGGACGCGCGAACGCATCGCGCTCGAAAAATCTCCGCTCCTGAAGGAGCTGCGCGCGAGCGAAGACCTGATCATTTCCCTCGAGCGCGAGGCCGTGCGCCTGAAGACAGGCCAGGAGGATGCGGCGGGCAACAAACGCCGGCTCCTGCGCGACATCGAGGAACAGCGAAAGACCACCGCCTACGTGACCACGCTGGCGGGTGATGCCCTGAAGGCCTTGTCGTCGGGGCTGCCGCCGGGCGAGCAGGGGCTGGTGGGCGACACGCTGCAGTCCTTGCAGGAAAAACTCGATGCGGCCGTCGCCGCCGGCACGGGTGCGGCCGCGTCGCTGGACATCGCGGAATTCATGTTCGCCCGGACGGAGCGGGTGCTGGGCGGCCATCTGACGGCGGCGTCGGCGCTCAACGCCGGCGACAACCGCCTGGAGGAAGGCACGCTGGCCTTTGCCGGTCCCGAGGTGTTTTTTGCGCCGAAGGGCGGCGGACCGGCGGGCCTCGTGCGCCTGCGGGAGGGTTCCCGCCAGCCGGTTTATTATCCGCAGTCGGAGTGGCCGGCGGCGGAGAGCGCGGCGTTTTTCGCGGGTCAGCTGGGCGCGATGCCGGCCGATCCGACCGGGGGCAAGGCCCTGCGCCTCCAGCAGACCGCCGGCTCCGTGGGCGAATACATCAGCAAGGGCGGCAAGGTTGCCTGGGTCATCGTGGCGGTCGGTCTCGGCGCGCTGCTGCTCATCGTCCACAAATTCTGGGACGTGGCGACGATGCGGGTGGACAGCTCGGGGCGGGTCGCGGCGTTTCTGCGGGCCGTCTCCTCGGGCGCGCGCGGCGAGGCCTCGGCCGCGCTCAACGGCCTCGGTCGCACGACCCGCGAAATCTTTGCGGAGGGGCTGCGGCATCTCGACTCTCCGGCCGGCATCCTCGAGGAGAAGCTCGAGGCCGTGCTGCTCGGCCAGCGCCTGCATTTTGAGCGCCGGCTGCCGCTGCTGGCGGTCATCGCCACGGCCGCGCCGCTCATGGGCCTGCTCGGCACCGTGGTCGGCATGGTGAAGACCTTCACGCTCATCACCGTGTTCGGCACGGGCAACGCGGCCAAGCTCTCCAGCGGCATCTCCGAGGTGCTCGTCGCCACCGAGCTGGGTCTGGCCGTCGCGATCCCGGCGCTGGTGGTGCATGGTTTTCTGGCGCACCGCATCAACAAGAACCTCGCCCTGCTGGAGCGGCAGGCGCTGGAGTTCGTGACCGCCGCCACCTCCGCCCAGAGCGGCGTCGTTCCGGCGAAGGAGGACCGGTGAACGTCCTGCCCGAGCTGATCGAGCGCGGCGGCTGGGTGATGCCGGTGATCATCACGCTGTCCGTGGTGCTCTACGCACGCTGTTTCCGCCTGCTGTATTCGCTCGGACGCATCCGCCGCGCCCTGCGCGGGGCGGCCACGCCGGCGGCACGGCGATACCTGCAGCTGGAGGCGCGTGAGTCGTTCCGGCGCCAGCGCGTCGCGATCGGGCCGATGATCGCGGCGGCGCCGTTGCTCGGGCTGCTCGGCACCGTCAGCGGCATGGAAAAGACCTTTGAGAACCTCTCGGTCGCGGGCGAAAAATCCATGGAGGGCCTGGCGGGAGGCATCTCCGAGGTGCTGGTGGCCACGCAGTCCGGCCTGACGGTGGCCATTCCCGCCATGCTGCTGGTCTATCTCGCGCACCGCGAGGTGCAGAGCCAGGTCCAGGCGGTCAACCGGCTGGAGCGCGGCTCCGGCCGCCGGGAGGGCGTCGCATGATCCGCCGGACGCACGCGCCACACCGCTTCGAGTCCACGCACATCGACATGGTGCCCATGGTGGACTGCATCATGGTGCTGGTGATCTTCCTGATGGTCAGCAGCTCGTTCGTGAACGATCCCGGCGTGGAGGTGCAGAAGCCCGACGTCGTGGGCGCGCTGAGCAGCGAGCAGAACGCCCTGCTCATCGCCATCGCCTCCGACAACCGCATCTGGTTCGACGGGCAGGAAATCCGCACCGACCAGGTGGCCACCGTGCTGAAGCAGGCGGCGGTCGGTCGCTCCCCCTCGCTCATCGTGCGCGGCGACCAGGCCTCGAGCCTCGGGGTGTTCGCGCAGGTTTACACCGAAGCCAAGCGCGCCGGCATCAAACAGGTGCAGTTTGCCACCTCCCGGGCGGAGGGCCCCTGAACATGTCCGCCGACGCCGCCATCCTCATCGACGAACGGCCGCTCGCCGGCTTTCTGGCGGAGGCCACGTGCCTCGTCCTCGGCGGCGCGTTCACGCTCGCGCTGTTCGTCGGCGTGGCCCTCTTCCAGGCCGTGGAGGCGCCCGAGCCCGAGGCGGACATCGCCGAGCTGCGCGCGATGTCGCTGCCGATGGACACGCCGCCGCCGCGGCCCGTGGAGACCGCGCCGGCCGAGACGGCGGCCACGCCCTTCGCCGGTCTGGAGATCGGAGCCTCGGAGAGTCCCGTGCGCATCGCGGTGGTGCCACCCGACCTTTCGCAGCTGATGCCGGTGACCACCACCGCGCCCGCCGCGAAGATCGAGCCGGCCCGCCTGCACACCGAGTTCAAGCCGAAGACCGAGATCTCCGGCGACTTCTCGCGCATTTTCCAGCAGCACGAGGTGGATCAGCGTCCGGCGGTCGTTTCACGGCCCAACCCCCATGTGCCCTCGGTGGTCCGCGGCAACGCCGAGAGTCTCCGCATTTCCGTGCTCATCCTGATCGAGACCAACGGCACCGTCGGCAATCTCCGGGTGCTTCAGGCCTCCGGCAACCGGCACTTCGACGAGATCATCCTGCGGGACATCCGTGAGTCCTGGATTTTCTCCCCGGCGGTGAAAAAGGGCCGGAAGGTCCGCTGCCTGGTCCAGCAAAACGTCCGCGTGGTCTGGCGCGGCGGCAACCCCTTCGATGTGAACTGACCATGCTCCGCCGCCTCCTGCTTCCCCTGTTGTTGCTGCCGGCCTTGCTCCCGGCCCAGACCGACCTGGACATCCTCGAGCGCACCCAGCTGGGCAACATGGCCCTGGGCAGCAAGCGCTCCCCGGAGCTCGACCCCAAGCGCATCATCAACGAATCGTCCGGCTTCCTGCGGGAACGCGAGCCCGAGATGACCGCCGAGGAATACGCGCTCTATGAGAAGGTGGTCACGATGCTCGGCACCAACCCCGCCTTCGCCCTGCGCCTGCTCGAGGGCATGATGGACGACAGCGAGAAGCCCAGCCCGGCCTTTGAGTTCATCCTCGGCAACGCCTACTACGCCGCCGGCGACAACGCCAAGACCGAGTCCAGCTACAAGAACGCCGTGGAGCGCTACCCGACCTTCCTGCGGGCCTGGAACAACCTCGGTGTCCTCTACTACACCACCGACCGCTTCGGCGACGCCGTCGAGGCGTTTTCCAAGTCGGTCGCGCTGGGCGACCGCGATCCGACCACCTACGGCCTCCTCGGTTACAGCCTGGAAAAGGAGGGCAACACGATCGCCGCCGAGGTCGCCTACATGCAGGCGCTCAGCGGCGCTCCCGGCAACGCCGACTGGCAGGAAGGGTTGCTGCGCATCTGTGTCGGGGGCCGGCAGCTTGAGCGTGCCGAGGCCATCGCCCGCACGCTCATCAAGACCCGGCCGACCGAGGCCCGCTTCTGGCTCATCCTCGCCAACGTCCTGCTCACCGACGAACGCAAGCTGGAGGCCATCGCCGTGCTCGAACTTTGTGCCGGCGCCGGCGTCGCCCAGACCGAGGAACTCACCCTGTTGGGCGATCTCTACGCCGAGCAGGGCTTGAACCCGGAGGCGCTCGCCATTTATCAGAAGCTGTTGCCGGCCGAGCCCGCCTCCGGGGAGGAACGCCTGCTGCGGCTCGCCCGCTCCCTCGTGGGTGCAAACCGTACCGCCGATGCGGAGGCCGTGCTGAAAAAACTGCCCGCCACGCTCAGCCCCGCGGGCCGCCTCACCCAGCTGCTCCTGCGCGCGCAGATCGCCCTCACCGCCAAGCGCTGGGCGGATGCCCGGCGCGACCTGGAGGTTATCCTCGCCGAGGATCCCCTCTACGGCTCCGCGCTGCTGGCCATGGGCGCCGTGCATGTCGGCGAGGGCGACGACGACCGGGCGGCCTTCGCCTTCGAGGCCGCGACCCGCGTGACCGAGACCACCTACCGGGCCAGCCTCGAACTGGCCAACCTCGAGCTGCGCCGCCGCAACTACTCCGCCAGCGTCGGCCACCTGCAAAAGGCGCTCGCGTTGAAATACAGCGACGAAGTGGCCGATTACCTCGCGCGGGTGAAAACCCTGCTGAACGACGGCGGGGCCGCCGCGCCGTGACCGCCCCGTTTGACTCCCGGGCGCGCCTCGATTAAAATTGTCGGTCCCCGGCCCCGCTTTCCATGTCCCTCCGCTGTCCCGCCCGTTTGCCCCTGGCCGCCGGCCTCCTGCTGGCGCCCCTGCTGGGCGTCGCCGGGACCGGCGGGCAGTCCGGAGGAAAATACGTGCTGTTCATGGGCACGGAGCTCGCGGTCCAGCAGGGCAAGAAGTTTCACCGGGTCGAGGATGTGGACGGCAGCGAATTTGTGATCACGGTCGGCGGCAAACCCCGGTTCATCCGGACCCGTCTGCAGGCCAACAACCTGAAGGTGGATCGGGAACTCAAGCTGGCGCCGGTTTCGGTGCAGCTCGACGACTTGCAGGGCGGACCGGGCTACACGCCGGCGGCGGACCCGCGCCACAAGTTCAACGCGCGGAGCGGCGCGGCGTCCGGAGCCGCCGCCGCCGAGGGGCTGGCTGATTTCAACGTGAAGGAAATCGCCACCACGCTCGAGCAGGTGAAAAACGCCCCGGTGCCGTGGAAGGAACGCGAGGCCCAGCTCGAAACCGAGCTCTCCCGTCAGCAAGGGCAGCTGGATGTCGCCAACTACCACGCCGGGACGGATTACAGCTCCACTCCGACCATGGCCAACGCCCTCGCGCTCGAACTGGCCGAGGGCAACTACGATCTGGTGGACATCTCGTGCAAGATCTCCTCCGCGGTGCCGCTCGACGATCCCTACATGGTGGTGCTGGTGGAGTTTTCGCTCCGCGGCGGCAAACCGGGACAGACGAGCCTGCTGATCCATGCCAAGGGCCTCGATCTGATCGGGCCCGAGCCGAAATTTGTCCGGATCCGCGAGGGCGGCATGCCGGTGGGTTTCAAATATCTCCGGCACGAGGTGCATATCTACAACCGCGGCAAGGAGGTCGCCACCAGCGAGTCCTCGAAACGGGTCGAACTCAGCGCCGAAGAGGCGCGACAGTATCTGTTGATCGAGCACCTCGCTGCGAACAAGGATGCCACGCTCCCGCCACAACCGGTGGCCGGTAGCCTGCCCACGACCGTGCGCCAGGCGTTGAACGCCGAGCAGCTCGGCCGTCCGTGCTATGCGAAGATTTCCAAGGAAGGCCTGCTGCTCGGCGTCTTTGCCGACGAAGGGGCCAGCCTGCCGCTCGGCGACGAGGGGCTGGTGGTCGCATTTGAGGGAGCCATCTTCAAACCCGCCCTCGCCCAAGGGAAGCCGATGAACGGCGTGGTGCGCGTGCGGCTCGCCGACCTGGCACTTTGACCCGATTTCCCAGCCATGAAAACGAACCCCGCCCGCCGTCTGATTGCCCTGAGCCTGCTTGCTCCCTGCCTGTTTAGCCTCCCGGTGAGCGGAGCGGAGACGAAGCCGGCTCCGAACCCGAAACCGGCGGCGAACGCGAAGCCCGCTCCGGACCGGCCCTTCGTGCTGTTCATGGGCACCGACCTGTCGGTGCAGCGCGACAAGAAGTTCTACCGCGTCGAGGACGTGGAAGGCAGCGAATTCCGGATCAAGATCGGCAAGAAGGAATTTTTCGTGCCCACCCGCAACCGCCGCACGGACCTCAAGGTGAGCCACAGCCTGAAACTGGCGGACACCTCGGTGAAACTCGACGGCCTGTATGCGGGGCCGGCCTACACCCCGGCCAACGATCCGGTGCGCAAGATGATCGCCGCCTCCGGTGCCGCCGGCGGCGCCGCTGCCGTGCGCGACCTCGCCTATGGCCGCATGATCTCGGCCGAGATGAGTCTCGGCGCCGCGAACAACGCCTTGGCTGGCACACCCGAGGGTTCGATGAGCCGCCCCATGGTGGAGGCCGCCCAACAGGCTGCCCAGGCCGAGTATAACGCCGGCGCGACCCAGGCCTCGGGCGCGAACGACTCCATGCTCACCCAGCAGAACGACACCGGCGCCTATGTCCACCAGATGAACCTCGAACTGGACGCCGGCAATCACGACGCCATGGAAGTTTCCTTCAAGGTCTCCTCGCCCGTGGAGCTGGACGACCCGCACATGGTGATCCTCTTCAAGTTTCAGGAGCGCGACGCCAAACCGGGCACGGAAGGCCTGCTGATCCACGCGGAGTCGATCGACCCGATCGGCCCCAAGCCCCGCTATGTCCGCGTGCGCCAGGGCGGCATGCCCCAGGGCTTCAAGTATCTCGATTGCGAAGTCCACATCTTCAACCGCGGCAAGGAGGTCGCCACGAACAAGTCCACCAAGCGCGTGGAACTTTCCCGCAGCGAGGCGCAGCAGTATTTCGTGATCGAACACATCGGAGCCAACAAGGGCCTCACCGCTCCGGCGCTCGTGGTGCCCGGCACCATGCCGCGCGAGCGCCTCAAGGACCTCACCCTCGACCAGCTCAACCGCACCTACTACGCCCGGATCGCGCCGGACGGCTCCCTGCTCGACCTCTTCGCCGATGAGAGCTGTAACCTGAAAATCGACGATACCGCCGCCCGCTCCGTCGTGGCGGATGCCTTCTTCAAGCCCGCGCTGGTCAAGGGCAAGCCCGTTGAGGGCGTCGCCCGTGTGCGCGTCGGCGAGATCTGAGGCCAGCGTTCGTTAACTATATTTCTTCTGGTAACGGCCACAGGCGCCGAATGAGTCGTTCATGCGGGGGTGGACCCCAGCCCTCTCCTTTTTTAGCGAAGACTGGAGCGGCTAGTCGGAATCGAACCGACGACACCTGCTTGGAAGGCAGAGGTTTTACCATTAAACTATAGCCGCGAAAACGGTGGCCAGCGTGCCTCCGCTTGGCGGGCGTTCAAGCTTTAGTTCGGTCGCGCTGCCCCGCAGGCGAAAAGGGATTGCCGGCCTCCGCATTAATCCCTTACCTCCCGGCACCATGGCGACACCTGCAACCTCCGGGAAACAACAATCGAATGTCAGGGCGGCCCAGGCGATGGCCAAACAGAAGGCCCTCGAGAAAAAGGCCAAGACCTACAAGCTGGATCTGGGCGAGCTTTCCCTCTTCACCAGCCAGCTCGCCTCGCTCCTTCAGGCCGGCCTCCCGCTCGTGTCTTGTCTGGAAGCTTTGCAGGACCAGACCGAGGACCAGGTTTTCCGCATCGTAATCCGCGACGTGCGCAACGACATCTCGACCGGCACCTCGTTTTCAGGGGCGGTCAAAAAGTTTCCGAACTCCTTCAACTCGCTGTTCATCTCGATGGTGGAGGCCGGTGAAGCGTCCGGTGGCCTCGCCGAAATCCTCGGCAAGGTGGCGAGCTACTTCGAGTCCACCGTCAAGCTCACCAAGAAGGTCAAGTCCGCCATGACCTACCCGATCGCGGTCATCGGTCTGGCCGTGGCGCTGGTGAACGTGCTGCTCATCTTCGTCATTCCCGTCTTCGCCGCCATGTTCGCCGACTTCGGCGCCAAGCTGCCGACGCCGACCCAGTTGCTCATCGATCTGAGCAATTTCCTGAAGCCGGACATGAGCATCCCCGGCATTGTCACCAAGATCAGCATTCTTCACCTGGGTGTTCTCGGCTACATCGGGTGGATCTTCTTCAGCAAATACATCGCCACACCCAACGGTCGCCGCCAGTGGCATCGCTTTCTCATCCGGGCTCCCATCTTCGGCAATCTCGTGCATAAGATCGCGCTGTCCCGTTTTTGCCGCACCTACGCCACCCTGATGCGCTCGGGTGTTCCCATTCTGCGCACGCTGGAAATCGTTTCGGCGGCCAGCGGCAAGGTGCAGGTTGAGGATGCCTGCGTGGAGATCGCCAAGCACGTCAGCCAAGGCGGACAGGTCTCCGACATCATGGCGGCCAACCAGTTCTTTCCGCCGATGATGAAGCACATGGTCAAGGCCGGTGAAACCACCGGCAACGTGGACGGCATGATGAACAAGATCGCCGATTTCTACGACACCGAGTGCGACGCCACGGTGGCCGCTCTCACCTCGCTCATCGAGCCCATGCTCATCGTGTTTCTCGGTGTGGTGGTCGGCGGCATCGTCATGGCGATGTTCCTCCCGATCTTCCAGCTGGGTGCGGTCGCGGGCGGCATGCAGTGACCGGGGAGGCGTTTTTGGAAAGTCGCTTGCGTGCCGATAATGAGCACGCAAGCTGACCATTCCTTTTCTCATGGCCTCCATCCTCATTGTTGACGACCTCATCTCCATCCACGAGATGCTGGAGGCTGTGATCCAACCGAGCGGTCACAAGACCTCCTTCGCCACGGACGGTGAAAAGGCGCTGGTGCGCTATAAGGCGGAGAAATTTGACCTGGTCCTGTGCGACATCGACATGAAGCCGATGGACGGGATCACCCTGCTGAAGCAGCTGAAGCAATATGATCCCGGCGCCGTGGTGGTGATCATGACGGCCTACGCCAGCACCGAGAGCGCCATTCAAGCGCTGAAGCACGGCGCTTTCGACTACCTGCAGAAGCCCTTCAAGGTGGACGAGCTGATGAATGCGCTGAAGCGCAGCCTCGAATTCCGCCGCACCGTCACCGAGCGCGAGACCCACGGCCCGGTGGAGTCGGTCAAGAGTGGCGATTTTGAAGCCCGGCTGGTCGGCCAAAGCCCCAAGATCAAGCGGTTGATCGCCCAGCTGAAGAAGCTGGCGACCGCCCACACCCCGGTGCTGATTTCCGGCGAAGCCGGCACCGGTCACGAGATCGCCGCCGAGCTGCTCCATGCGTCCGGCGGCGCGGCCGACAAACCGATGGTCCGGATCGACTGCCGTTTGAGCAGCATGGAAAGCCTGCGGACCGGGCTGTTGGGTGAGAACGGCTCCGGCGGCACCTGGGTGCAGCAGGCCAAGGGCAGCACGCTGTTCCTGACGCATCTCCAGAGCCTGCCCAAGGAGGCCCAGTCCGAGCTTATTTCCGTCATCCGCAACAATGCGCACAACTTCCGCCTGATCTGCGCGACCGAGGAGGACTTGGAGAAACTTTCGGAAGCGGGCGCGTTCAACGAGGAACTGTTCTACCGCATTGCCGCCCTGCCGGTAGAGATGCCGCCCATGCGGGAGCGCACGGAGGACATCCCGCTCCTCCTCAAGAGCATCGCCGCAAAGGTTTCCAACCCCCAGATTGATCCCAAGCTTGTGGAGTTTTCCGCCGACGCGCTGGGCACCCTCCGGGCCTGCCGCTGGCCGGGCAATCTGGACGAGTTCACTCAGGTCATTTCCCAGATCCTCACCACCACCGAGGCCCGGGTGGTGACCTCGGCCCAGCTGCCGCTCCGGCTGCATGAACTGAAGGACTGGCCCAAGCTGGCCGATTATCTCGCCGGCCAGGAAAAACTCTACATCACGCGGGTGCTCAACGCCTGCCAAGGTGACAAGGCCAAGGCGGCCAAAATCCTCGGAGTCGATCCAGGTCAGTTGAACTGAGCGGGTTGCGAAACGCGGCGTTGTCCGCGTCACCGATGCTTTACCGCTTGCCCCGCCCTAGGGGGGTGGCAAGCCTCGCGGGCGCTCACGCCCATGCCCAAACGCACAGACCTCGAGTCCATCCTGATCATCGGCGCCGGCCCCATTGTCATCGGCCAGGCCTGCGAATTCGACTATTCCGGCACCCAAGCCTGCAAGGCGCTCAAGGAGGAGGGTTACCGCGTCATTCTCGTGAACTCCAATCCGGCCACGATCATGACCGATCCGGAGTTCGCCGACGTCACCTACATCGAACCGCTGACCGTTGATATTCTGGAGAAAATCATCGCCAAGGAGCGACCCTCGGCGCTGCTGCCCACGCTGGGCGGCCAGACCGCGCTGAACCTCTCGATGGAGCTGCACAAGTCCGGCGTTCTCGACCGCTACAAGGTCGAGATGATCGGCGCCAAGCCCGAGGCGATCCAGAAGGGCGAGGACCGCGAGCTCTTCAAGCAGTGCATGCTGCGCATCGGCCTCGACGTGGCCAAGTCGCGCACCGTCCACACGCTCAACGAGGCCCGCGACGCCGCCGACCACATCGGCACGATGCCGCTCATCATCCGCCCCAGTTTCACGCTCGGCGGTTCCGGCGGCGGCATCGCCTACAACCGCGAGGAATTCGACCAGATCGTCACCAACGGCCTCGAGGTCTCGCCCGTCCACGAGGTGCTCGTCGAGGAGTGCCTGCTCGGCTGGAAGGAATACGAGATGGAGGTCATGCGCGACCACAAGGACCAGTGCGTCGTGATCTGTTCCATCGAGAACTTCGACCCGATGGGTGTGCATACCGGCGACTCGATCACTGTGGCGCCCGCGATGACGCTCACCGACAAAGAATACCAGGTGATGCGCGACGCCTCCTTCGCCGTCATCCGCGAGATCGGCGTCGAGACCGGCGGCTCCAACATCCAGTTCTCCATCGACCCGCAGACCGGCCGCCAGGTCGTCATCGAGATGAACCCGCGCGTGTCGCGCTCGTCGGCGCTCGCGTCGAAGGCCACCGGTTTCCCCATCGCCAAGATCGCCGCCAAGCTCGCCGTGGGCTACACGCTCGATGAGCTCAAGAACGACATCACCGGGGGCCGCACGCCGGCCTCGTTCGAGCCGGCCATCGACTACGTGGTGACGAAGGTGCCGCGCTTCACCTTCGAGAAATTCCCGGCAGCCAACGCCAAGCTGACCACGCAGATGAAATCCGTGGGCGAGGTGATGGCCATCGGCCGCACCTTCCAGGAATCGCTGCAGAAGGCGCTGCGCGGCCTTGAAACCGGGCTCGACGGCTTCAACCGCATGCCGCACCTTGAAGGCACGAGCCGCGACGTGATTACCGCCGCGCT
>JAUPWC010000408.1 GCA_030916665.1 Verrucomicrobiota bacterium | reverse complement strand
TCCGGGGCGGGATCGGGGCTGACCACGAGCCCGTGCCGGGCGGCGACCTTATCCAAGACCGCGCCGAGGGTTGAATTGCGATAACCGTAGGCGATCAGGTCGCGGGCGGGAGCGCTCAAGAGCGGCATGTCGATGTTCAGGCTCGCGATGCAGCGGTGCACCCAGGCGGGCGGGTGCGTGGCGAGGCGGTGTGACCCAAGCAGGCCCTTTTCCTCGCCGGTGACCGCGGCGAAGAGCACGGGACGGCGCAGTCGGGGGCCGTGGGCGAGTTCCTCGGCGACCTGCAGCAGCACTCCGATGCCCAGGGCGTTGTCCACGGCGCCATTGTAGATCGTGTCGCCGTTCACCGCGGTGCCGATCCCGAGATGATCCAGGTGCCCCGTGATGACGAGAGGCTGGCCGGCCAGCGCGGGATCGGTGCCCGACAGGCGGCCCAGCACGTTGAGCGACTCGGCACGCCGGATGGAGGCTTCGCCGGCAAGGGTGATTGTCACGCCGAGCGGGAAATTCTGCGGTTCCCCGCGCTCGGCGGTGGCGAAAATCTCTGAAAGTGATTTGGGCGCTCCGATCAGGATCCGTCCGGCGGCGGCGTTGGCCACGCTGCCGAGAGCGCGCAGCTGCGGGAAGCCGTTCACCAGCCCGCCCTCGTCATCCACCAGCCGCATGGTCGGAAAGCGACTCAGCGCCACGGTCATGGCCCAGGGGCGGCGGACCTCGTCCCATGGGGTGATGATGGTGACCACGCCGATTGCCCCGTGCTTCACGAGGAGGGCGCGCTTTTGATCGGTGTTGCCGTGGTGCGCGCGTTGTTCGCTGGGAAACCGTTTCGGCGCCCCCGAGAGCATGACCGCGATCTTGCCGTGCAAGTCCGCGCCGGCGAAATCATCGTGCTGGAGGTCGGGTGCCTGAATGCCAAAGCCGACAAAGATCGCGGGTGCGGTGATGGTGTCGGCCGTCTTTCCGGGGGCGAGCGTCACCATCATGTCATTCACCGGCGTGAGCGCGTCCTCCTTGTCGCCAGCGCGCACCATGAGGCGGCCGGCGGCGTAATTGCTGACGGATTCGATCAGTTTGACCGGCTGCTCATACATGCCGCCGTCGGCGGCGGGTTCGACCCCGAGGCGCACGAACTGGCTCGCAACATAACGGGCGGCGAGTTCGTGGCCGCGCGTGCCGGTGCCGCGGCCCTCGAGCAGGTCGTCGGCGAGAAAAGTCACATGCGCCCGGATGTGCGTGGTCGCAACGTCATCTGCCGCCGACAGGGCAGTGGCGGTCAGCAGGGTTAGAACGGCGGCAACACGGACAGCAGGACACATGCGCAGCACGGTGTCATAAGTCCGTTTTCCGGCAAGGGCCAAGCGGGCATGCGGGTAAGCCTATTCCAATCGTTCCAACACTCTAAGTCCGGGGATTTGCCGGAAATGGGCGTCGTAGGTCAGCACGGCGGCATCGACCTGGAGAGCGGAGGCGGCGATGATCAGATCAGTGGCAGGAATGACGATGCCCTGACGGTCGAGCGACCAGGCCAGCTGGGTGGCACGTTCCCAAGTCGTATTGGTGGTCGCGATGTAGATCATGACCGCGAAGGTGTCGCGGAAACGTCGAAGCACGTGCGGGTCGCTCCGTCCGCGCAGCACCTCGATCTGCACCATGCCGCAGGTGGCGATCTCATAATCATCCGCTTTCGCACCGAGCTCGACCAATGGGTCGCGCCCGGTGCGGGTCGCGGTGATATAGAAGCTACTGTCCGGCAGGACCAGATTGGACATACGGGGCCTTGTCTTCGGCGACCTGGAGAATCTGCCGGTCAAACTGGTCGGCCGCGGTGGGGGCGAACTCGGCCTTCAACTGGTCCGGCGTCATGCCAAGGCCCTGGCTAAGGAGCTCCTTCAGCTTATGCCGACGGGCCATCTCGGTCAGGGCGATCTCGACGGCCTGCGTCTTGGTCTTGGCCCCGGTGATCTTCATCACCCGGTCTAAGACGTCCTCGTCGATGTGCATCGTCATTTTCATAACAAGCACACCGGTATGGCTGTCATGCCATACTAGCAAGCTAAAAAGTATGGCTTATCAGCCATACTGTGCTTTTGGGATACTTTAAACGCTTTCCAGCAGCTTGTTAAGACGGGCCAGCATGCGACTCGGGTCTTCCATCATGCCGGCGGCGATGAGGGTGTTGTCGAGGAGCTGTTCGGCGACGAGTTCGGCCTTTTCGGCGTCGGTGGTGCGCATGGCGGCGAGCTTTTTGATGACGGCGTGGCGCGGGTTGATCTCGAGGTCCACCTTGGTCGGGGTGTCGGCGCCGTCCTTGTTCATGGCCTTCATCATGCGGCGCATGTGGGCGGACATGAACTTGTCGGCGTTGGTCGCGAGGGCGGGGGAGCCGACGAGGCGGTCGGAGCTCTTCACCTCGGCGACTTGGTCCCCCAGGGTTTCCTTCAGCCACTCGGTCAGGTCCTTGGTCTCGGCCTCGCTGAGTGCGTCGCCCTGCTGCGGGATGTCGGGCAGCTTCACGTCGCCGTGGTCGGCGGCGATGATCTTTTTGCCGTCAAACTCGCGGACGTTGTTGAAGACATATTCGTCCACCGGCTCGTAGCAGAAGAGCACCTCGAGGTTGCGGGCCTTGAAGCCTTCCAGGTAGGGGCCGCTCTCGATGGCGGTGCGGTCTTTGCCGACGAGGAAATAGATTTCCTTCTGGTCGGCGCCCATGCGCGAGACGTAGTCGGCCAGGGAGGTGTGCTTGGTTTTCTCGGTGAGCGAGGACTCGAAGCGGAGGAGCTTCACGAGCTGGTCCTTGTGGGTGAAGTCGAGCGCAGCGCCCTCCTTGAGGAAGAGGCCGAACTCGGAATAGAACTTCACGTAGGCTTCGGGGCGCTGTGTGGCCTCCTCGTCGAGGAGCTTGAGGAAACGCTTGGTGATGACCTTGTTCAGTTTCTCGATGAGGGCCTTGTCCTGCATCGTCTCGCGCGAGATGTTCAGCGGGAGGTCCTCGCTGTCCACGACGCCCTTGAGGAAGCGCAGCCACTCGGGGAGCAGGTCCTTGGGCTTGG
>JAUPWC010000407.1 GCA_030916665.1 Verrucomicrobiota bacterium | reverse complement strand
CATCCAGAGCACGAACTCGCGGGCGTGGGCGGGGTTCTCGGTGACGTCGAGCACCTCAGCCCCCCGGTCATCCACAGCGTACGAGATGATGTCGACCTCGCAGTCGGCGGCGTACTTGTAGGTGCCATCGCGGATGGGCGTGGCGCTGAAGGTTTCCGTGTCCAAGTACACCGTCATGCTATATGAATACCCGCTGGCCGCTGGTGGTTTCGAAGTAGGGGCGTACGCAAGCCGGGTCAACCACGACCTTCACGCCTGCGAAGCTGGGCATCTCGACGGCTTCAGTGTAGTAGCACTCCCGTCGCAGCGCCGCGGCGTACTCGGGCGTCAGGATCAGGCGCGTGTAGAGCCCCTCGGGCTCACGCACGGCCAGCTGCCCGATCGCTATCTGGCGCCGCAGTGTTTCGAAAATCTCCATCTGTCATACTCCCTTTTCGTTAAATGAAAAACGCCTATTGCTGGATTCAGCGGGTTGCATTTGTTACGCAGGCCCCCGCCTTACGCTCTACTGCACACGGGGAATGAGTTCTTAGGAGCCCCGCGCCTTGCCATCCAGCCGTTTATCCCGAAGCGGCTAACCTTCGTGCTGCTAGTAAGGAGTGGCCTGCCTCCTGTGTTCTTTGGTCCGCCCTGCCAAACCGGCTTAACGGCGCCGGGGCAGCGGTTGTGACCACTGGCTCCACTGCATTCTGCCTATATCTGCTCCGCTTGTGGCGGTGGTCGCAGATCCTTGGACGTATCCCAACGGGCAGAGCGGACCAAAGAACACAAAAAGGTGGGGGCTCTGGGGCGTAGTCAAGAGACTTCCAGAACATCGCCGTGCGCCTATCTCACGGCCCCCAGGTGATTCTACGACATGTCGTCCGCGTCTGCACCGTCGCCCAGGTCGTCGAAGTCGTCGGCCTTGGCACTGCCGCCACCGCCGAAGCTGTCGCCGTCCTTCACGAACTGCGCGCCGGTGAGGCCTGCGAAGATGCCCTTGTTCTTGGCCTGCGTGTTGGCGTACAGATCGAACGTGACGTTGACATAGCAGCCGGAGTAGATGATGCCCAACTCCTCGGTCACTAGGTTCTCGCTGCCGTCAGCGTTCTTCGGGCGGCGGTCGAACAGCTTCGGCTTCGTGGCCGACTTGGCGGTGACGTACCACGCATCCTCGTAGCCCTCGTAGATTTCGCCGTCCTTGTTCTTGCGCTTGTTGCCGTTGCGGTAGGATTTCTTGCTGCCCTCGAGGTCCTCGATCACGTCGGCGCCTTTGCCCTTCCAGGCTTCGTTCGCGACCGCCAGCTGCGCTTCCTTCATCGTCGTCTCGACCCAGGTCTTGGTGCCGTCCTTCTCAACCTGCTTGAAGACCTTCGAGTCAGGACCGAGGATGAAGTCGGCGCCGTACTTGGCCTGCTGGCCCTCTTCCATCGCGCGGGCCTTGAAGAGGCCGTTGGCAAAACCGACCCGGGTGTTGGTGACTTTCAGTTTCATGGACATGTCAGATTTCCTTTTTGAAAAATTGCGGATGGTTTTTGCGGACTTCGTTGATCGCCTTGTTGATCGCCGTCACGCGTTGCGATCGAGGCATGAATTGCGCAGCCTGCAGCAGGACCTCGCGGGCCTGAATCGGGAGCACCTTGGCCACCGGCGGCCGATGGATCGGCACGCGGTCGAAGGTCACTGTGCGGACTCGGTGGACGATGGGGGTGTTCATGCCATATCGCTCCCTGTCTCGTCGTCGAAGTTCTCGGCGACGTTCAGCACATACACCGGCCGCTTGTCGCTCTCCGGCGCCACGCTCGGCCCCCCGTCCTTCTGGGTGATCAGGCTCTGCAGCTTGTTCCACCGCTTGACGCTCGGCGCGGTGCCCTTCTCCCCGAAGATCTTCTCGGCACTGGTCGGGCTGATCACTTTCATCGAGTACATCTCTTCGACCTTGAGCCGCATCGATTTCAACGTTGCCTCTGCGTCGGCCTCGTCGAGCCATTGGCGGTTGCCTTTCTTGCCTTGCACCAGCTTGTAGCCAGGCACCGCGTTGCCCGCGAACAGCTCCGCCTCGACCTTGCCGCGTACCGCCTTGATCCATTTCTCGATCAGGTCGCACGCGGCCATCTTCTGCGCGAGCGTCGGGCCTTCGCCGACCGGCGGGAGTTGTGCGTCGGGCTTGGTCAGGTCGTCGAAGTCGGCGCCGATCGCCTCGGTCAGCTGCTTGTCGCGCGCCGGGCACTTGGCGTTCTTGCCGGCCTTGCACCAGCGGCAGGCAGCGTCGCTCGGCGCAAGCACCTCGTGGCCTTCGTTGTAGCACTCCACCGCGACCCTGGCGGCCATCTTGACCTCTTCGCCGAACGCGTGCAGCTCGTCGAGCGAGCACGGCCACTCGAGAGGCGCGTGGTGGACCCGCGGCTGGTGGATGACCAGACGGGCCGAGGTGATGTCACCGACCAGGCTGAACTCCTCGTGAGCGGCCAGCGCGTAGATCATGAGCTGCTTGTTGCGCTCAGGGCTGACCTGCTCGCCCATGCCGTACTTGAGGTCCACTACGATCAGCTCGCCGTCGCCGGTGAGGATGACCGCGTCGGACGTGCCGCACGCGTCCGGCTCGCCGGTCCACGGCGTGATGGGGAGGCGCTGCTCGACGAACAGGGTGCCGCCTTCCGCGTACTTGCGGACAGCCTGCACGTACGTGTTGACGTGCGACTCCATCTCGGCCGTGACGACCCAGTGGGTGCCGCCGCTGCCTTCAGGGCGGTCTTTCTCCCAGCCGGTGTAGGCGTCACTAACACGGATGGCGCGGGACAGGTACGTCGCAGGATGCACGTTGCCGATCAGGCATTCGCTGGCGAGGAAGTGCGCAGCAGTACCCTCGTCCGCGAAGTCGGAGCCGTTGTCGGGCTCGCCCTTCTCGAGGAGGATGCTACCGGGGCACCCCATCCACTTCTCCGCAGCGGAGGGGGAGAGGAGGGCGTGTTGACTCACGCCGATTCCTTCGCGATCAGCGCCAAGGCCTGCTGGAACTGCTCCTGGGTGCTGATCGCCTCGGACAGCTTGTCCTTGGTCGGGGCAAACGCATCGATGATCTTGCGCCCAGCGGCGCGGCCCTTGGACTGGACCAGCTTCAGGAACGCGGGCTTGACGTCCTTGTCGTAGTCAAGAGCGCCAGAGGTGGCAGCGGTCGGCGCCGGTGTAGCCGGGGTACCGGCAGGCGGTGCAGATGAAGCAGCCGCCGTCTCGGTCGGGCCTTTCTCCGCCGTGGGCTTGGTGTCCGACTTTTTTGCAGCCTCAGCTTTGGGCGCCTCGGTGACCTGCGAAGCGACGCCCGCGCCGTTCT
>JAUPWC010000406.1 GCA_030916665.1 Verrucomicrobiota bacterium | reverse complement strand
TCGAGGCATCCGTTCACCGGCTTGGCCGGGACTGGAGTGGACTTGGTCTCGACACCTGCCTGTCACAGCTCGGGGTATCAGAGCCACCCGTAGTTCGGCCAAGCGGAGCCACCCCGAGCTGACGATCGCCGCGGACTGAGTTCGGCCAAGCGGAGCCACCTCAGTTCGGCCAAGCGGAGCCAGTGCGGGGAGCGGTTGTCAAGCCGCTCGGCCAGTCTGTTCTCGTCCGTCACTCTCCCGGCGACCCCAGCCAGGAGCAACGGATGAGCGCGCGGAGAACCGATATGCATCGACTGCAGGAAGTGGTGCGTCTGCACCGTATGGGACGGAGCTCGCGGCGCATCGCGCGGCAGCTCCAGATGGGCCGCAACACGGTCCAGGGCTACCTCGCGGCGTTGGCCGCAGGTGGGCTGCTGGTTGGCGCGGCGGAGCAGTTGCCGGAGCTCGCGGCGCTGCAGGCGTGCGTGTCGGCGCACGCTCCGCCATCGCCGCCGCCGCAGCAGTCGTCGTCCTCGATCGAGCGCTGGGTGGCGAAGATCGAGGAGCTGCGCGGGCGCGAAGCCGGTCCGACCGCGATCCACGACTTCCTGCGGGTGAACGAGCCGGAGTACGCGGGCAGTCTCTCGGCGGTCAAGCGCGTGTGCCTGCGCCTGGAGCGCGGCAGCGGCCCCAAGGCGAGCGAGGTCGCGATCCCGGTCGTGACCGCACCGGGCGAGATCGCGCAGGTGGACTTCGGCTACGCCGGCAAGCGCTACGACCCCCAGCGCGGCGTGCTGCGCAAGAGCTGGCTGTTCGTGATGACCTTGGGATTCAGCCGTCGCAGCTTCTGCGAGTTGGTGTTCGACCAGAAGGTCGAGACCTGGGTGCGGCTACACATCCAGGCCTTCGAGTACTTCGGCGCCGTGCCGCGGGTGATCGTGCCCGACAACTTGAAGGCCGCCGTGGTGCGCGCCGCCTTCGGCATCGACGACGACGCCGCGATCCAGCGCACGTACCGCGAGCTGGCCCGGCACTACGGCTTCCAGGTCGATCCCACGCCGCCGCGCTCGCCCGAGAAGAAGGGCAAGGTCGAGCGCGACGTGCGCTACGTGCGCGGGAGCTTCCTCGCGACCTGGACGTCGGTCGACATCCACGAGGACCGCAAGGCGCTGCGCCGCTGGCTGGTCGAGGTCGCCGACCGGCGCGTGCACGGCACGACCAAGCGCGCGCCGATCGAGCTCTTCCTCGAGCTCGAGCATGCCGCGCTGCTGCCGCTGCCGGCTGCACGCTTCGAGCTGCTCACCTGGAAGCAGGCGCGACTGCACACCGACAGCCACGTGCAGATCGACGGCGCCTTCTACTCCGCGCCCTGGCGCTTCCTGCACCGGGATCTGTGGGTGCGCTGCACAGCTCATGCGGTCGCGATCTACCACGACGACGAGCACCTGTGGACGCATGCGCGTGTGGCGCGCGGGCAGCGCAGCACCGTCCAGGAGCATCTGCCCGAGCACCGCCGCGATCTGCGGCACCGCAGCCGCGAGCACTGGACCGCTCGCGCCCAGGCGATCGGCGCCGACGCGCTGCGCCTGGTCGAGGCCATCTTCGGCGCCGACGACGTGCTGCTGACGCTGCGGCGCGTGCAGGCGGTGGTCACGCACCTGGAGACCGTCCCGGCCGCGCGCGCCAACGCGGCCGCCAAGCGGGCGCTCTTCTTCGAGTGCACCGACTACCGCGGCATCAAGAACATCCTGCGGCAGGGCCTGGATCTGGTGCCCCTGCCCGACGAGTGCAAGCGAGCGTGGTCGACGGGATCGCGCTTCGCCCGCAGACCGACCGAGTCCCTCTTCTCCCCAAAGGAGCCACTGCATGTCCATCACTGACGAACTCATCCCGGTCCTCAAGAAGCTGCGCCTCTCGGGCGTCCTCAAGACGCTCGACCTGCGCATGAAGGAGGCCCAGGACGGCGAGGTCTCGCACGCCGACTTCCTCTTCCGCGTGTGCTGCGACGAGGTGCAGCGCCGCGAGGCCAAGCAGCTCGACCAGCGGATGCGCCGCGCGAACTTCGAGAGCACCAAGCACCTCGAGGACTTCGAGTGGTCGTTCAACCCCAAGGTCCCCAAGCAGCGCATCGTCGAGCTCGCGACCTGCCACTTCGTCGAGAAGCAGGAGAACGTGCTCCTGATCGGCCCCGCCGGCGTCGGCAAGTCGCACCTGGCGCAGGCCATCGGCGAGCGCGCCTGCCGCGCCGGCCACTCGGTCGTCTACGTGTCCGCGCACCGCATGCTCTCGCAGCTCAAGGCGTCGCGCGCCGACCAGAGCTACGAGCGCAAGCTGCTGCGCTTCACGGCGCCCGACCTCTTGATCGTCGACGACCTGGGGCTGCGACCGCTGGAGGGCGACGAGCCCATCGACCTTTACGAGATCATCAGGCAGCGCTACGAGCGCGGCGCGATGATCCTCACCTCCAACCGCGCGATCGAGGAGTGGCACCCGCTGTTCCTCGATGACCTGATGGCTTCGGCCGCGATGGACCGGCTCATGCACCACGCCCACGTGGTCGTGATCGAGGGCCACTCCTACCGCAACCCGCCAGGCAGGAAGGTCGCCTGAGCGGTCCGGGAGCGAGCTGCCCGGCCCGCGCGAGCAGCGGCTTCGCTCGGGGATCCCGGCGCCTGGGCGACCCAGGGTGGCTCCGCTTGGCCGAACTGGGCGGTCCCCTTTTCCAGGCACCCTCCCCGTCGTTTTCCGACCGCCCATCACAGGATTTCCAGCCGCTCAGGGGTG
>JAUPWC010000405.1 GCA_030916665.1 Verrucomicrobiota bacterium | reverse complement strand
GCGAGGTTGGCACCCGCGAGGTTGGCCTCCGCGAGGTTGGCACCCGCGAGGTTGGCATCCGCGAGGTTGGCAACCGCGAGGTTGGCACCCGCGAGGTTGGCACGCGCGAGGTTGGCACGCGCGAGGTAGGCACCCGCGAGGTTGGCACCCGCGAGGTTGGCCTCCGCGAGGTTGGCACCCGCGAGGTTGGCATCCTCGAGGTAGGCACGCGCTTTAACCGCCGCCTTCACTGCCAGGCCCATCTTGATCGACGGCAGTTCATCTGCCGCGCATTCGATCTCAGCGGTGAAGATCACTTCACCGGGAAAACGGTTCAGAATTTCCTGCTTGATCTTCTGGATCGCCCCTACCGACATCACCCGCTCCATCACTTCAGTTTCATGGCTTCGATTTGGATGTCCCGCGGCGAGCGAAATTTAGTGGCCCCGCCGTCGTGGAAATCTTCGCAAAAGCGTTCGTAAGCCCGCTCAGCGGCGCTCTGCTCGCAGTCGTCGCAGATATGCTCGCAGTAATCGTTTTCAGGATTTGCGGTCATCGCGCCGCATTCATCACAGGAGAAGAGGACGCTCATGCCGCCACCTGCTTGATCATCTGAGTGACGGTAAAGCGGTCGGTTGCGTTGCTGACGAACATCAGCGGATCGCCGCTGCGAGCGCCGAGGGTTACCAGCGCAGCAAGTGCATCGCGGTTCATGATGAGAAGGTCGGATGTGACACTCAGTACCGGAGTGAGCTTCTGGCCGCTATTTGCGCTTTCTGCGATCCTTGGCTGCATCATCTTTCCCCTTCCTCCGCCCACCAATGGGTAAGCAAATCGTTTCAGTGAAAATTCTCAGAAGGAGAGACCGCCGATAAACGACGATCCCGCGACTAAGTTAGAGAACCTCATCAAGAGGAGATGTTGGAATAAGCCATGTCTGACCTCGCCATTCGTAACGAGCACAATCACCGTGTTCACAGGTCCACTCGGAGCAGACGTAGCGTCCAAAAGTTCTCGCCATGCCGAGGCAAAACAAGATGCGAATGGTGCTGAGGAGCTTCCGAGAGAAATGCATCACCGCACCCCATGCGCGGCATAAAGCGCAGCCCAATGCATGTGATTGAGAATTGGGAACACGACGAACAACCCAACATTAAGGGTCCAGAAGATGATGTGCTTGATTGCTCGGTTTGCAGTCATGTCCGTTTCCCCTTCTTCGCTCGCCCCAATGGGTAAGCTGATGGAGAATGTTCTAAACCAAGATGGTAGGTCTGGCAAGGGGGTGCGGAGAATTAATTTAGCCAAAAAGGTAGGATAGAAAATAATCCTATGCCTTCAACGGCTTAGTTGATTCCAGATCAACGGCGGATAGCGTGGATCATCTTAAAGACGTTCTCGACCACGTCTTTTGGCTGCCCTCTGAGCAGGGCGTCGGCGCTGGGCTGGGCCGGATGGCGGTAAAGATCGGCTGGAGGGATGCCCAGAGCCTCTGCAATGGCTGCCTGTGCGTCCAAATCTGGCTTGCGCTTGCCAGTCTCCCACCTGGAAACCGTCACGTCGGACGTTTCTAGGCGGTCCCCGAGCTGTTGCTGGGTCAGGCCCTTTTCCTCGCGCCATTCGGCAATAAAGAGGCGGAAGGGCTTCTTTGGTCCAATACGGGCAGGCATGTGGATAACCTATCAGCCAAGGTGGTAGAGCCACATTGCCAAAGCGGTAGGAAATAATCGGCCCGAGGGCTTGACCGTCCTACCGTATTGGTTTAGTAGATGTGGCTATGGCTGAAAAACATCCATTAGCTGCTTATCGGAAATCGACGGGCATCACCCAGAAGGCTCTCGCAGGCGAGCTGGGCGTTGCCGAGATGACCGTTTCTCGCTGGGAAACCGGCGAGCGGAAGATTGGCGTCAAAAATCTGGCCGACGTGGCCAAGCTCACTGGCATCCCCAAGCGCGAACTTCGCCCCGATCTGGCGGAGTCCATGGAGGAAGTTCAGTTTCGCTCGATGGCTCGCACCTGAACTGTGGGAGAACCAGCAATGAGAACCTGGCCTTGGGATATCGCTCTCGCCCTGTTTCTCATGGGCATCACGACGAGCATCGGCGTTCTGATTGGCATGATGGTGAGCGCGTCATGAGTCGCCGCGAGATGACCGAAGACGAGATCAAGCGCGCACACAAGCTGCGGGAGCAGGGAATGCGTCCAAAGCAGATCGCCATCATCATGGGGCGCAAATACAACACGATTGTGCATCGTTTCGCATGGGATGCGATGACTCCTGAGGAACGGCAAACCAACCGAGAGCGCAAGCGCGAATGGCGCAATGCCCACTACGGAAAGCCGAAGGCCGATATCCCTCTGCCAACGGCGCGCCCCACTCCGGAAATGCTCGCTGATCGTGACCGGCGCGAAGCACTGCCTCACCGCGATCTGACGGGCGCATTTTTTGGCGATCCACCTTTGGGGCTTTCAGCATTGGAGGGGCGGAAATGAACCTGGATCATGCACTTGAGCGCATTCATCAGCTTGAGGCCATGCTTGGCTTCCGGGATTTCGAGATTCATGGCTTCACAAAAAGCCAGTCTGTCATTCTCGGGCTGTTGTTGCGCAAGCAAACGGTAACCAAGGAAATGCTGCATGACGCGCTGTACGGCGACCGCGCGGAATGGGACGTGCCCGATCCGAAGACGATTGACGTTCTGGTTTGTCATTTGCGGCGGGCGCTCAAGCCTCACGGCATTCAGTTCAAGACTTGGTATGGCATCGGCTACTACATGGACGAGGCGAACAAGGCCAAGCTGCGCGCTTTCGCGCAAGAACAGCGCGTGGTGACGGCATGACCCGCCAGCGCCTCCCAAATCGCCGCGAGTGCGAAACGTACGAGTTCGAGCGTGAAGGATTGAACTACACGGTAAGTTATGGCCGCCCACATCATGGCGGGCCGGTGCGCGAATTGTTCATCAACGCCGGTAAGTCCGGCACCAACATGGAATCGCTGATGTGCGACGCCTCGACGGCGATCAGCGTTGCGCTGCAGAATGGCGCTACCCCGCAGGAACTTGCACACTCGATCACTCGCAACCCTGACGGCTCGCCAGCTTCGCCTATCGGTCAAATCCTTGATGACATGGTAATGGGATGAAGTGGCGCGAGGAAAACTTAGCGGACGGCGTTCGACTGATCTGCGGGGATTGCCGCGAGATATTGCCGACGCTGGGCAGGGTGGATGCGTGCATTTCAGATCCACCATACGGCATCGCTTATAAATCGCCATCAGGGCGCGGCCAAACGACCCGTGGTGATTATCCGGTCATCGCTGGGGATACTCAGCCATTCGACCCGTCGCCCTTTCTGGGGTTTTCTCAAGTCGTTCTGTTCGGTGCAAACCATTACGCTGATAAGCTACCGGCCTCAGCTAAGTGGCTAGTCTGGGATAAACGAGATGGTGGCACGCCAAATAACAATAGCGACTGTGAACTTGCGTGGGTCAAAGAGGGCGGCAGCGCCCGTTTAATTCGGCACTTATGGAACGGGATGCTTAAAGCGTCCGAGCGGGAATCACAGCGCGTTCACCCTACGCAAAAACCTATTGCCGTAATGGAGTGGGTGATCGAACAGGCGACCGAGTCGGGTCAAACAATATTTGACCCGTTTATGGGAAGCGGCACGACCGGAATCGCCGCAGTAAAACTGAAGCGCAATTTTATTGGCGCTGAAATAGATCAGCGTTATTTCGACATCGCCTGCCGTCGCATACAGGCCGCGCTCGATGCCCCTGACATGTTTGTCGAACCGCCCAAGCCCGCAAAGCAGGAGGCGATGCTTTGACCGAGTTTCCGCACGCCGCGCTTTGCTATCTCACGGAGCCGACGCCGGGCCAGCCGGTCATCAACGTGCAGACGCCGGACGGCAAGCTCACGCGCGCAATCGTCAACCACGATCAGCTCAAGCTGCTCATCGCTCGCGCCGTTCGCATCGAATACGGCTATGTGGAGGAGCGGGCTTGATGGTTACGATCTCGCTTCCTTTCCCCGTGTCTGCAAACCGCATTTGGCGGAATGGAAACAAGCGCACCTACATCAGCCCGCAGTACAAGGCGTGGAAGGATGAAGCGTTCGTTTCGTATCTGCAACAGAAGCGCGACGCTGGCGAGCCCATCAAGGGCAACTTCACCTATCACATCGTTCTGGATGAGACGCGTCGCAAGGTTGCGCGCGATGGCGACAATCGCGGCAAGGTCTGTCTCGACTTCTTGCAGGCTGTTGGCCTGATCGAAGACGACAAGCTGGCAGACGCGGGCTCGTGGTCGTGGGGCCCGACTGAGAAGAACACCTGCTTCATTCGAGTTTTCAAGAGAGCGTAACCGCACAAGGGAGATGTGCAATGCAGACAAGGACCGCAGAAAGCGATCAATGCGCGGAACAGTCCGCCCACGCACTGAGTGATCTGCCCAGCGCGCTACGTCTCGCACAGGTGCGGGCTACTGCTTTGTATAATTTCTACCACGCCGAACGGCAGGCTGGTGCAAGCCCGCTCGTTGCGAATGAACGCATGCACGAATTTGCCAAGAGACTCGACGCTAACAACGAACCTACTTGAACCCCGGAAGCCCAATCACAGGAGAGTAACGTGAACAAAGTAACGACAATTGAGAGATTGCCAGATGTCGCGCCCGCCGACGCAGACTCGATCATGGCCGTTATCAGCCGCGCCGCGAGCGATCCAACGGTAAACGTGGACAAGCTGGAACGGCTGCTCGGCATGTATGAGCGCATCACCAGCAAGCAGGCTGAGCAGGCGTTTAACGACGCAATGACCGCCGTGCAGATGGAAATGCGTCCAATCGCGGCTGACGCAAACAATCCGCAGACGCGGAGCAAGTACGCATCATATCTCGCGCTCGATAAGGTCATGCGCCCGATCTACACCAAGCACGGCCTATCGCTGAGCTTCAACACGGCGGACGGCGCATCCGATGGATATGTCCGGGTGACATGCGAGGTTGCTCGCGGCGGTTACAGCCGAATCTATCACACCGATATGCCAGCAGATGGGAAGGGCGCAAAAGGCGGCGACGTGATGACCAAGACGCACGCCGTTGGTTCGGCTGTTACCTACGGCCAGCGTTACCTTCTCAAGATGATCTTTAACATCGCAGTTGGCGAAGACGACGATGGCAACCGCGCTGGTGCCGGTCCTCTCATTTCCGCAGATCAGGTCGCGGACCTTCAGGCGCTCCTCGAGGAAGTGAAGGCAGACAAGGCCAAATTCCTGGATTGGCTGAACGTGGCGAGCTTGCAGGAAATTCCTGTCAGGCATTACGCGCCAGCGGTTAAGGCACTCAACGACAAGCGGAGGGGCAAATGACGGTGCAGATCATCGAATGCGAGCAGAACTCGCCGGAATGGTACGAGGCGCGACGCGGGATTCCAACCGCTTCTGAATTTGCGGCTATCATGTCGAACGGTCGCGGTAAGGCGGAAAGCCTCACGCGGCGAACGTACCTCAACAAACTCGCTGGTGAAATCCTGACTGGCGAGGCGATGGAGCAAGCGACCACGTTCCACATGGAGCGCGGCAAGATCATGGAGGCCGAAGCCCGCAAGCTCTACACCTTCATGACCGATACCAATCCACAGCAAGTCGGCTTCATTCTGAACGGGAACAAGGGAGCCAGCCCGGATTCGCTCATCGGCACTGACGGCGGCTTGGAGATAAAAACCAAGATGCCGCACTTGATGATTGACGTTCTGCGGCGCGACGAATTGCCCGATGACCATAAGGCCCAGGTTTACGGCTGCATGTGGGTTGCTGAGCGCGAGTGGTGGGACTTTGTCAGCTATTGGCCAACGCTCCCTCTGTTCGTCAAGCGCGTCTACCGCGACGAGAAATACATCAGTGAGATCGCTGCCGCAGTTGAGGCGTTCAACGCTGAACTCGCGGAGGTGGTCGAACTCATCCGAAACTATGGCTCAATGAAGGAGGCCGCATAGCATGGCTGGCAGCGTGAACAAGGTCCTACTCATCGGCAATCTTGGCGGCGATCCTGAAATCCGGCGCACGCAAGACGGTAAGCCTGTCGTGAATCTCTCCATCGCCACCTCGGAAACCTGGCGCGATAAAAATACGGGCGAGCGCAAAGAAAAAACCGAGTGGCACCGCGTGGTGATCTGGAACGAGGGCCTCTGCAAGATTGCAGAGCAATATCTCGCAAAGGGATCGAAGGTCTATATCGAGGGTGCCCTACAGACCCGCAAATGGCAGGACAAGGACGGGCAAGACAAATATTCGACCGAAGTTGTTCTGAATGGCTACGGCGGCTCTCTGACCATGCTCGACAAACCGGGCGACAGGTCGGAGGAGAGTAACGACTACGCCGAAGCCACAGGTCGCGCACCGCCGCGTCGGGTGCCTGCGGGTGGTCGCTCCGATGATATGAACGACGATATTCCGTTCTGAGGTCATCATGAGCAGGG
>JAUPWC010000404.1 GCA_030916665.1 Verrucomicrobiota bacterium | reverse complement strand
GCAGTCCTCCGGCGAGTTCCTCGGCATGACGGGGAACTCCGGCTGGTATCTGCTGGGCTCCCGCGGCGCGACAATCCTCATGGTGATCTTCCGGTGGGGGAGCTTTGGGGTATCGCTGCTGCTGAGCCTGCTGGTGGGCGTCGTGCTCTGCGCGCTGTCGGTCACGTATGTGTTCACGCTGAAAAACAACAAGCCGGAGCACTACGATACCGACTTCTTCGAATCCGCGTTGGTCGAGTCGGGCTTGCTCTCCTTCCAATTCGGCCCGCGCGCCCGGCGGCCGGCGAATCCCTTCGCCGCCGCTGGGTCGCCGCTGGCCTCTGAGGTGGACGCGCACGAGCCGGCGGTGCGCTCACACCGTGCGAGTCTCGGAACGGCCCGCCATTCTGGCGCGAACGCTCGCCCGGTTGGGGAGATGACCGGCCACAAGGACGCCGAACCGAAGAAGCGTGAGCAACCCGTGGTCGCACGCGCCGACTACGAGCGATTGGAGGAGCAACTCACGGTCACGGAGGACATGCTGGAAGAAGCGTTGGCAGAACGTGGGGAGGAAGTCGCATGAGAACCGAACCCACAGACGGCTACTTTGGCGAAGACATGATTGTCTTCGAAGGCCTCCATCGCGGCGGGTTCATCGCGCGAGGATTTGAGGTCATTGCCCCCGACTTGGAACATGCCGATCCGGTCCATCACAACGCATTCGAGTCCGACCTGGTCGCGCTGCTGTCGGTGCTGAAGCCCGGTTGGCGGATGCAGGTGCAGTGGACGAACGATTCCGATTTTCGGAAGCCGCTCCAACGCTACCGGGAAGACACGGCCACGCTCGCGACCAACGAATGGAGCAAGCGCCAGCGCAACGAGCGGTTCGTGCGTTACTGGCGCATGGTTGAGTCTGGCGCGCTGCGGCGGGAACGCCTTCGGTTGTATTTCACGACGCCAGTCGATGCGGCGGTGCTGGGCAAGAATGCCGGCCGACTCACGCGAGAGGCGCTGCTTGGCACCTATGCCGAGCAGTTCAACCAAATCGGGCAGTTCCTGCAGGCGCTCTTTGGGGGAAGCGGCGGTCAGGTGCGGCCGATGACCGATGCCGATCACTTCCTGCATTACCTGGAGTTTCTCAATCCCTCGCTGCCGGAACAAAAGATCACCGATCCACTGGAGTTCTTCGATCCCCAGAAATCCATTCAGGAAAACTGCTGGCTCGGCGAAGGCCGCCCGCTGGAGAAGCCCGACACCGGCTTCTACCTCGATGGCTGCTACCACGGGATGCTGGTGCTCAAGTCGCTGCCGAAACGGACCCGCCCAAGCCTCGCCTACCTCCTGACGAAGCTCGGCTTCCGGGACTACGCCATCACCGTCAACGTCGAGTCGGTCGATGTGGACGAGCTGATCGAGAAAGAGCAGAAGGAGCTGAACCGCGTCGAAGGCGATTACGAGAGCCTGAAGAAGGTGAAGCTCCTCGCGGCGATGCGGACGAAGGCCGCGAAGATCGCCCGCTATAGCAACGGCGACAGCTCGCCCTACCGCATCCAATACATCATCCGGGCGTGGGATCGGAATCGGGAAGACCTTCGGGCGAAGCTGACCGCGCTCAAGGCCGCGGTCGGCAGCATGGAGCGGGCGCAGGCTTATGAGCCCGCCCTCGAACCCTCCGCGCGAAACTTCTTCTACTGCTCGTGGCCGGGCTGGTCGTTCAGCCGCTACGATTCGCTCTGGCATGACTACGATGACGCGCTCGTCGCGAACATCCTGCCCTTCTCGTCAACGCCGGTGGGCCACCTCGATCAGGCGGAATTCCTATTTGAGGGTCCCAACGGGAATCTTGTCGGCGGGCGGACGTTTGTCGGCGAGGGCAACAACCAGACGCCCCAAAACGCGGTCGTCATCGGCACCACGGGTTCCGGCAAGAGCGTCAACGTCATCGATATTCTGACCCAGACCGAACCGTTCTACGCCTACACGATGATCGTGGAGGAAGGTGAGTCCTACACCACTTACGCCAAGACGGTCGATCCGGCGGCGGAGCCGATCATCGTCCAGGCGAACGGCAAGCTGACCATGAACTACCTCGACACGCGAGGCCTGCCGCTGTCCGGGTTGCACCTCAGCGCGGCAGCGGCGCTCCCGATGCTCATGGTCGGGCAGTCGAAAGACGAAGACCGCAACAAGCTCAGGCAGGCGCTCCTGGCGAACGCCATCGGCCGCCTCTACGAGGATTTCGCCCGGTGGTATTTCAACCGTCACCCCGAGGAAACGGCGGCCATGGCGCGCCGGGCCTACGCCCTCGACTTGTATCGCCGGACCCGGATGGGGCCACAGGCGACCGGTCTCGATGCGTTCCTCGAGTTCGCCGAATGGGAGCAACGTCGCGGAGACGAAGCGTCGGCCTTCGCGGCCTCAGCCGACGAAAGCGACGTGGTCCGTTTCGCGAAGGACGGTGCAGGTGCGCAGCAAATCCGCGACCTCGTGTTCGCCCGCCTCACCCCGACCGAGATGCCGCAGCACGGTCAGTTGCAGGAACTGCTCTCTGCCGAGGCCTCCGGGCCGCATGCCGAGGAAATGCGCTACCTTGCCACGCTCCTGGAACCGTGGTCGGCGGGTGGCAGCTACGGCGAACTTTTCGATGGGGTTTCGAAT
>JAUPWC010000403.1 GCA_030916665.1 Verrucomicrobiota bacterium | reverse complement strand
TGCGGGTGCACCTGGGGATCGCCGTAGACTTCGCTTGTGCTCGCCTGGAATATCCGCGCCTTGACGCGCTTCGCGAGCCCGAGGCAGTTGATCGCCCCCATGACCGAGGTCTTCGTGGTCTTGATGGGATTGTATTGGTAGTGCGGCGGCGAGGCCGGGCAGGCCAGGTTGTAGATCTGGTCCACCTCGTATTTGAAGGGGTCGATCACGTCGTGGCGGACGAGCTCGAAATCGGGCCGGCCGAGCAAATGGGCGATGTTGGCCTTCGCGCCAGTGAAGAAGTTGTCGAGGCAGATGACCTCGTGGCCATCCTTGAGCAGGCGATCACAGAGATGGGAACCGAGGAAGCCGGCGCCGCCGGTGACAAGGATACGCATGGGGAAGGTGCGGGAACTGATAGCAATGCCGCAGACCTTGGCGAGCCTCCAGTGATTCTAACGAATCCCCACTGCTTACTGCCCCCTTGCCTCGCGCCGGCCCCACCGTTCTGCTCCCCCGCATGCCGCCGGATTCCACACGACGACCTCCTGATGCGCTTCTGATCGTGCTCGGGGTGCTGTTGCTGGCGGTGCTGCTGACATGGATCATCCCGGCCGGGGAGTTTGAGCGCACCAAGGCCGGCTCGCGCACGGTCGTCGTGCCCGGCACCTACCGGACGCTGGACGCGGCGCCTGTGCCCTGGCACGGCCTGTTCACCGCGCCCGTGAAGGGCTTCAGTGACAAGGACGCGGCGCTGATCATCGGCTTCGTGTTATTCATCGGCGGCGCCTTCGCCGTGATCAACGCCACCGGCGCCATTTCCGCCGGCATCCACGCGCTCATCCGCCTCGCCGGGAATTCGCCGCGCCGACGCCGGCTGATCATCCCGGTGCTGATGACCGCTTTCTCCGTCGGCGGAAACACCTTCGGCATGGCCGAGGAGGTGCTGGTCTTCGTGCTCATCACCATCCCGCTTGCACGGCGGCTGGGCTGGGATGCGATTGTCGGCGCGGCGATCCCGTTCATCGGCGCCGGCGTGGGGTTTGCCGGGGCGGCCTTCAACCCGTTCACGGTGGGCATTGCCCAGGGACTCAGCGGGCTGCCGATCTTCAGCGGCTGGCCGTTGCGCATGGCCATGTGGGCCGCGCTCACGGCCATCGCCATCGCCTACGTGATGCGCTACGCCGCGCGCATCGAGAAACACGCCCCGCCCGTGCAATCTCCGGCCGATAAACACGGTGACAGTCAGGCCGAGACGCTAACCGCCAGCCAGACCGGTGTGCTGCTCCTGCTGGGCGCAGGCATCGTGATGCTCGTCTGGGGCGTGACGAACTGGGGCTGGTATATTGTCGAGATCGCAGGGCTGTTTATGGCCATTGCGTTCGGGGCGGCCGTGATCGGCGGGGTCGCACCCAACCAGGCCGCCCAGCAGCTGACGGCCGGCGCCCGCGACATGGTGATGCCCGCGCTCATGATCGGCCTGAGCAAGAGCGTGCTGCTGGTGATGCAGGAGGGCCGCATCATCGACACGATCCTGCACTCAGCCAGCCAGAGCATCGGTGGTTTGCCGCCTGGGATCTCCGTGCAGGCGATGTTCGCGGTGCAGTTCGGCATCAATTTTTTCGTGCCGAGCGGCAGCGGGCAGGCGGCGCTGACCATGCCGATCATGGCGCCGCTCTCGGACCTGATCCACATTCCGCGGCAGGCGGCGGTGCTGGCGTTTCAGCTCGGCGACGGCCTGTGCAATTTCGTGATCCCCACCAGCGGCGTGACCATGGGGGTGTTGGGCATCGCCGGCATCCCCTTCGGCGCCTGGCTGCGGTGGGTCGGCTGGCTGATGGTCTGGCTGATCGCCGCGGGCATGGTGTTCCTGGCGCTCGGCGTGACCGTGGTCCGCTGGTGAGCAGACGGAACAAAGTTCAGCGCCTGGCGGCGAGCTGCGCGGCCTCGCCAGCTTCGTAACGTTTGATCCAAGCCTTGCTCCACGCGGCATAGTCGCCGGCCTCGATGTGCGCCCGGGCCTGCGCCACGAGGTCGAGGTAGAAATGAAGGTTGTGAATAGTGAGCAGCGTGCTCGCGAGAATCTCCCCGGCCATCACGAGATGCCGAATGTAGGCGCGGGAAAAGCCGGACGCGTAATTGGCCAGACCCTCGACGAGCGGCGCGGGATCGGTGCGGTAGCGCTCGTTGCGCAGGTTGATGAGTCCGTCGGGCGTGAAGGCCGCGCCGTTGCGCGCCACGCGGGTGGGATGCACGCAGTCGAACATGTCCACGCCCAGCGCGATCATCTTCAGGATCTGCGGCGGCGTGCCGAGGCCCATCGTGTAGCGCGGTTTGTCCTTCGGCATGAAGGGCGTGGTCGCGGCCACCTGCTTGAGCATCTCCGGCTCGGGTTCACCCACACTCACACCGCCAACGGCGTAGCCCGGGAAATCCAGCGCCGCCAGCGACTCGGCCGCTTCGCGGCGCAAGTCGTCGAAGGTCGAACCCTGCGCGATGGCGAAGACATGATGTCCGCCCGCGAGGAAACCGTTGTCGGTGGCGATTTGTTTGCACTGCTGCGCCCAGCGGTAGCTGCGGTCCACGGCGGCGCGGCATTCCTCTCGCGTGCAGGGCCAGGGCGGACACTCGTCGATGACCATGGCGATGTCTGAGCCGAGGTTGGCCTGGATCGTCATGACCTCGCGGGGCCCGAGGAACAGTTTCGCGCCGTCGAGGTGCGACTGGAAGGCGATGCCGTCGTCCTGGATGTTGCGCAGTTTCGACAGACTGAAGACCTGGAAGCCACCGCTGTCCGTGAGGATCGGGCCGTCCCAGCCCATGAACTTGTGCAACCCGCCCAGGTCGCGCACGAGTTCGGAACCCGGGCGGAGGTTGAGGTGGTAGGTGTTGCCGAGGATGATCTGCGCGCCGATTTCGCGGATCTGCGCGGGTGTGGCGGCCTTGACCGTGCCCTGGGTGCCGACCGGCATGAAGATCGGCGTCTCGATCACTCCGTGCAGGGTCTGCAGCCGGCCGCGGCGGGCGGCGGTGGCTGTGTCGGTCTTCAACAACTGAAAATGGCTGGCCATTTTGGAGACTCACGCTGTCGGCAGACTTGACCCTCTGTCAATGGCCGGGTAGGTTTGCCAAAAGTGCTGCTAGCCATCGACAACTACGATTCCTTCACGTTCAACCTGGTCCAATATTTCGGCCAGTTGGGCGTGAGCATGCGGGTATTCCGTAACGACGAACTCACGCCGGCCGACGCCGAGCGCCTCAACCCTGATCGAGTGCTGATTTCTCCCGGCCCCTGCTCCCCCTCCGAGGCCGGCGCAAGTCTCGACATCATAAAGACTTTTGCCGGCAAGAAACCTGTGCTCGGCGTGTGTCTCGGCCACCAGTCCATCGGCCAGTTGTTTGGCGGCAAAGTCATCCGCGCCCCCAAGCAGATGCACGGCAAATTGTCCCCTATCCAGCACGCCGGCCGAGGCGTCTTCCGCGACCTGCCCTCCCCTTTCACCGCCACGCGCTACCACTCGCTGATCGTCGAACGCGCCACCTTGCCGGATTGCCTCGAAATCACGGCCGAGACCGCCGACGGTGTGATCATGGGCCTGCAGCATAAACAATTCTCGGTGCATGGTGTCCAATTCCACCCCGAATCCATCGCCACCGAAGGCGGGATGCAGATTCTCAAAAACTTTCTCTCCCTGAACTGACCATGCGCTGCCCCAAGTGCACCTCGATTGAGGACAAGGTGATCGACTCCCGCATCGCCCGCGACGGCAATTCCATCCGCCGCCGCCGCGAGTGCCTCGAGTGCGGCCACCGCTTCACCACCAACGAGGAATTCGTCCGTGACACCCTGGTGGTGGTCAAGCGCGATGGACGTCAGGAACCCTTTCTCCGCGAAAAGCTCATCGGCGCCATCCGCGCCGCCTGCCACAAGCGCCCGATCGACAACGAGCAAATCACCATGCTCGTCGAGGATGTGATCGACGCCGTCGAGGCCCGCTACGACAGCCAGGTCCCGACCCAGGCTATTGGCGAGCACGTCATGCAGCGCCTGCGCAAGATGGACCAGGTCGCTTACGTCCGCTTCGCCTCGGTCTATAAGGAATTCCGCGACGTGTCGGAGTTTGTCCACGAAATCAGCAGTCTTGCACCCGGCGCGTCCGGCGCTACACCGAAGCCCAAGAAATGACGCGCTCCCCGCAACTGCGCCGGCTGCACTTCCTCAACGCTCTCTTTGCCCCGCTCACCGGGCACGACCTTTATCTGGCGCAACAGATCGACGACGCCATCAGCTCCTCGCTCGGCGAGGCCGAGCAGCGCACCCCGAACGATCCGGCGTTCATCGCTGCGGCCGTCCGCCTCCTGGAGAAACTCTGCTCCGTCCGCACCACCCATGGTTTTTTCCATTGGGACGCCGGCGCCGACGACACCGCCGCCGAACCGCTCTTCGCCCGCGCCGGTCTGATGCAGGGACTCAAGCAGCTCGCTGCGTTCCCCGAATCCACACTGCTTGTCACCAACCTGCGCTCCGCCCACTGCCCGCCCGACCGCCGCTGGACCGACCGTCGCCAGCGCAACTATGACGACTCGCTGGCGCTGATCCGCAACCTCGCCGCCGCCCGCACCCGCCGCAGCGCTAATCTCAACCTGCTCTTCCTGTGAGCAAAACGATCTTCCAGAAAATCATCGACCGCGAGATTCCCGCGAAGCTCGCGCACGAAGACGATCTCTGCATCGCCATCCACGACATCAGCCCGCAGGCGCCCGTGCATGTACTGGTGATACCGAAGAAACTGATCCCGCGCGTCGGCGAAGCCGCTCCCGCGGATCAGGCGACACTCGGGCATCTGCTGCTCACGGCCGCCGCGCTGGCCAAGAAACTCGGCGTCGCCGAATCCGGTTACCGCCTCGTCATCAACAACGGACGCGACGGCGGAGAATCCGTGCCTCACCTGCACGTCCATCTGCTTGGGCAGCGGCCTCTTGCCTGGCCTCCGGGCTGATCTAGCCGGCTGAAACTGGCTGGAACAACGGGCGTCTAGTGCGGGTCTGGATCCCAGACCTTCATACCTATGAACACCTATCGTCATTTTACCGCTGCCGCCGCCGGCTCGACCCTGCTGCTCAGCGCGTTCTTCAATTCCGGCTGCACCACGGACGGTTCGAACACCGAGCGCGGTGCTGTCGGCGGCGCGGTTGCCGGAGCCATCATCGGCGGCATCATCGGGCACCAGTCCGGTGACGCCGAAAAGGGCATGGCCGCCGGCGCCGCCACCGGAGCCATCATCGGCGGTGTGGCGGGCAACCGCCAGGACCGCCGCATCTCGGAGATCCAATACGAGCGCCGCATTGCCGAGGAAGCCCTCGCCAAGGAGCGCGCGCAGGAAGACGCCCAACGCCAGCGCATGATCGCGCAGGGCAAGGCCGTCGAGGATCAGGAAATTCTCGCGGCTCGTCAGCGCGCCGAGGCCGCCGAGGCCGAGGTCGCGCGCCTCAAGGCCGAGGAAGCCCTCGCCCTCAAAAAGGCCAAGCAACTCGAGGAATTCCGCGCTCGCGAGGCCGCCGCCAAGGCCGAGGCCGACCGCATCCGCAACGGCGGCACCTGAGCCGAAGCCCAGTCCATCATTCCCAAGCTCCCAAGATTTATCGCGGGAGCTTTTTCATGGTCACATCACGCGCTTCGGGCCTCGAAGGTGCCGTCAGCGCGCTTCTGCACGAGCTTCTTCAGCTCCAACATCATCAGCGCGGATGAAAGCTCCGACGCTGGCAGCGCCGTCGCCACGGTCAGGGCGTCGATACCGAGAATCGCTCCTCCGCGGAACGAATCCAGCACGCGACGTTCCTTCTCGTCGAGCTGAGGCATCAGTTTCTCAAGCATGCTCGGCTCGCCTTCGTCACGCACCGGCTGCGGGCGCAGTCCGTCGAGATAGTTCAGCTCCGACAGGATGTCGTCCACGTCCGTGAGCAGGGTCGCGCCGTCGCGGATGAGCTGGTGGCAGCCGTGGCTGGTCGCCTGGTCAATGCGGCCAGGCACGGCGAAGATCAACCGGCCCTGCTCGCCGGCGAAACGGGCAGTGATCATCGCACCGCCGGAAACGTCGCTCTCAACGACCACGACCGCCTCGCTGATGCCGGAGACGATGCGGTTGCGCATGGCGAAGGACTGCTTGTCGGCCTTACGCCCGAAGGGAAATTCCGTGAGAATCGCTCCCGACTCGGCGATCTGCCGGTAAAGCCCGAGGTTCTCCGACGGGTAGATGATGTCGATGCCGGTGCCGAGGACTGCCGCG
>JAUPWC010000402.1 GCA_030916665.1 Verrucomicrobiota bacterium | reverse complement strand
CGACATGGTCCTGCCAGGCGAACTCCTCCGCCGCGGCCTGGTTGAACTTCTTGCCCGCCGCGCTGCGCTCTTTTTCCCGTGCTTCCAGCCGTTCCTTCAACTGCCCGGCGGCCGTGTCCGCCACGGTGCGGGCCTGGCTCAGGGTGTCCGCATGGGTGCGGGCTGCCTGCACCTGCTTCTCCAGCTCCCGGTATTCGTTGCTCGCCTTGGTCAAGCGGTCGATGTCGAGGCGCAGGCCCTCCAATTCCGCGTCGAGGGTAGTGTAATCGATGCCGGTGTAACTGGCGATGGCCACAATCTGACTCCAGACCAGTTCCTCATTGCGGGCCCGGGTCTTGGCGTCGGATGTGGTCGCCTGATCCTTGCGCAGCTGTTCCAGACGGTGGGTCGTGGCTTTAAACTCCTCGTCAAAGCGCGCGCGCTTGTCCGCGATGGACCAGCCGAGAATATCATAGTCCGTCTGGTCCGAATCCGTGTAGCGCTGGTTGCGACCGCCGCCGCTCTTGCCGTGAAGCTGGCGGGTAATCGCCTTGTCCTCTTTGCGGAAGAGCGCCATGTCATCGGTGCAAACGTGGTTGAAACGGTGGTAAAGCTCAGCCGCCAACCAGGTACCGGCCCAGGCATTCGGCTTGATGAGCAGCTTGCCGGAGATCCGGGCGGCATCGGCGCTCAGGGTGATCCCTCCGCCCCGGCGAGCCGGGTAATAGACTAGGTTGAGCCCGGGATCATTGTGCTCCAGATAGTCGCTGACGGCGGCATAGCGCTCCTGAGGGATGACCAAGGAGAGGGCGAAACCCCGAATCATGCACTCGATCGTCGGCCGCCATTTGGCCTCCTCCGGTTTGACGTCGATCAATTCGCCGACAAAGGGCAGTTCACCTTCCGCCACCCCGAGCCGCTGGGCCAGCACTTCCCGGGCATGCAGGTGGTCGCGCGGGAGCTTGCTTTGCTTGGCCCCAAGCATCCGGAGCTGCTCATTGATCCTCGCGCGATCCGCTTCGTTGGTGGCTTTCTGCAGATCAAGTTCCTTCAGGGTCCCGATGACGCGCTCGAAGGCCGCAGCCGCCTTGTTCTTCGCGTCGAGCGCCCGGGCCCGCACTTGGTTGAAAGTGGCTTCGTTTTCCACTGTCCCCTGGTGCCCGACCACGTGAAGGAGGCGGTGGTATTCCTTCGACTGCTGAACCCGCTGTTCACGTTCCGCCGCCAGACTGGTTTGGGCGGCTTTCTTGCTCGCGATGGCCTTGCCGACATCGTGCTCCTCCAGGCGGGTATTGAGGAGGAAATAGTCGGCCGTCGCCCGGTCGGCGGCCACTTTCGCCTCCGCGGCGGCAAAATCGGCGGTCTCCTTCTGGATGCGCACCCGCTCTACTTCCAATTCCAGCAGCCTCCCCTGCTCCCGGGCAAAATAGATTTCGGCGGCACGCCGGGCATCCACCAGCTTCAGCGCCGCGTCGCGTTCGCGCTCATACACGGTATATTCGCGGGCCACGGGCTCAAGCAATTGGGATTCTTGCTCGGCCTGAGCGATCTCCCGGCTGATCTGATGCAGGTTTTCATAATGCCGGCACAAATCGTCGAGCAGCGCTCCCGGGTCGCGGGGCTCCAGCATGAGGTCACGCACGAAAACGTTGAGGTCGGTGATGTCCTTCATGGACACGGTGCGGCACAGCAGGCGGAGCGCCCGCTCATCGGGGATGCGCAGGGCCGGGCGAAACTTGCCCATGTATTCGTCAAACGTGGTGCCGTAATACCAATGGGCCTCCTCGAAACCCTTGCGGTGGGTGACGGGTTGCTCCCCAAGCTTGAGGTCGGGGATGTGGGCCTCGGCCGTTTTCATCAGAAAGCGGGCCTCATGCTGCCCGCTCGTGTTGATCCAGTGGATCTGGACCAAGGTGACAGCCTTCTGCAACAAGGCGTCCTTGAAGACCGCCAGCAGCACGCTGGGCTGGCCCGGGGGGCGCAGGAAAGTGGCCTGACCCTTGCCGGTTTCCGGCGATTCCGTGCGACTCCACGCTCCCCGGATGTAGGTCTTCACCGTGCGTTCCTTCTTTTTGCCTTCGGACGAGGCCGCCACATTATAGTGCCGCGCATCGGGCGGCACGAGCAGGGTAAGCAGGGCATCGAGTGCCGTCGATTTGCCGCCGCCATTGGGGCCGGTGACGCAGCCCGAGTGGCCAGCGAGGTTGATCCGGTGGTAACGATCCCCATCGAAGGTGCCCCAGCGGAGGATTTCCAGCGCGGCCAAACGGAAGCCGGCCGGCGGCTCGGGTTCAGTCAGCGGCAATTTTGGCTGCATGGCGGATAAGGGTTTCCTTGAGTTCCTGGAGGGTTTCGAAATCGAAGCGGGCCCGGATAATGGCGCGGAGTTGGAATTCCTTCCGTTCATTCTGGAGGTCCTTCAGGAAACCCAGCTTGGCGAAGGCCAGCACGGCGGCGCGCCAGCGGTCTCGCTCCTTCACCTCGTCCGCGGAATCCTTGATGAAGGCCCTGACCAGCTCGACGATCTCTTCCAGCCGCATGACCGCCGGGCCTTCATCGAGACGCACGGTCTCCCGTCGGAGCAGTTCATCCCGCAACGCCACGCCAACCACGGTCGCCTCGAAACTGAGCGGTCGGCGCGCAAAGAGCGTGCCGAACTTGCCGCCGGGCTCATCGGCTGAAATCTGGTCGAGATAGGCGTAGCCAAAGTCCCGGTTGATTTTCAGTTCGAGGCCGATCTGCAGAAAATACAGGATGAGCACGTCCTGATGATGCAGCAGCCGGGCCCAGGAGCCCGCATCCTCCGCATAGACGGGGCCGCGCAGCAGGGCGACTTTCAGCGGGCCGGTCTCGATGATGACCGGGTCTTGGAGCAGTTCTTCGGGCGTCATGATGCTTTGCTTCGGGGCTGGTAAAACTCAACGTCAGGCACCACGAGCACCCGGCCGGTCTGACCGATGACATGGCGAAAGTGGGTGTCGGGCCGGAAACGACAATCCTCGGGACTGCGGCGGGCCAGTTCCAGATAACCGAGCAGGTCGAGGATCGCCACCGCCGGATCCGGGGGAAACACCTCGACCAGTTCCGCCAGAGTGTAGCCGTTGTCCAGCC
>JAUPWC010000401.1 GCA_030916665.1 Verrucomicrobiota bacterium | reverse complement strand
GCCTCGATGACCCGCGTCTCGAGCAGGGGTGTGATTCCACCGGGCTCGCGGGCCAGGAAGAGTTCACGCAGCGACTGGTAGCGCGCGGCCACTTCCGCGGCAGCAGCGGCGCGTTCATGGGCGGCATGAAGCCCATAGACAAGAGTGCGGGCGCGACTGGCAAGCGCAGCCTTGAAGCGCGCGAGACCGAGTTCCGCGAGAGCGATGTCCTGGTTGGCGATGGCCTTGCGGAGAGAGAGTCGGCCCGGCCAATCGAAGGTCTGGGATACAGACACGGACCAAGCGGTGCCTTCACCCGCAAGAGCACCGGACGGGTCGGTGACACGCTTGCGGCCCACGCTCACAGAGAGTTCGGGGTTTTCGCGGGTGCCTGCGAGCCTGCGGCCGGCCTTGGTGGCATTGAGTTCCGCCTCATAGAAGGCGAGCTCGGGGTTCTTGGCCGTGATTTCGCTGACGAGCGTGGACAGGGGAACGGCGGGGGCGGTTTCGGCGGACCCGCTCTGGGCGCGCGCGATGCCCGCGAGGGCGAGGAGCATCAGCCCGAGAGTTGGGCGGATGAGTGAGGAGGACGTGGAAACAATAGGCTTCATGAAAAGTGAATGGACAGAGTAAGGCGGTTAACGAAACACCCCCGGAAATGCAGACGCGCGCAGGCGTCCCGCAGCGGGATGGAATAGATGCAGGGTCGATCAGTCCGCGCAGGGACTAATCAACCAACGAGCGAAGGCGCGCGCGACAGCGGCGCGGCGCGGCGAACAAACTGCCAGACCGGAATCCAATGCTCGGGGGAATCGGACGCAGTAACCGCAAAGATCGGCTCAACGGCGACGACCGGCGGCAAGAGCTGCAAACAAAGAAAGCACGTGCAGGCAGCCAACGAGGGAGTCGGCACCTTGATCACTTCGTTGCTGGACTTAATGAGGCTGCTCTCAACCACATTGCATCCATCATGGGTGCAGGGGCCGCCGCCCGTCTGACAACACCCCGCGTCAGCTCCATGGGGAACTTCCGCTGCGATCAACCCCGCCGCTTCCAAACCGCAATGCTGAGTCGTCGGCAACCAAAGGGCCAACAAGACAATCGCGATGATGTGGCGGAGCGGGGACACTATCACCAGTAATCGGCACTGCGCATTTTTTGTCAATCGCGGCTTGGCCACGCTGACCAATCGCGATCTTCCCTTCGACCGACAAGGCGTGCCTTCTGATTGTCGCTGTGTAACTTGTCGCGACCGAGAGAAACAACTAAATTCGAGCAATCGTTGGAGTTCACGCTTCAAATGCAAGGACTGCGGGCGGAACACTAGGCACTATTCAGACATGGCCGGGTGATCCATTGTCCGAACAGTCCGCCGAGCTAAAAATCGTAGAGCGCGTTCAGCGCGAATCTTCCGCGCGCGGTTTGGGGCGGCAGGTCTGACCAAGCCGAATTCTGACTGGAGGAACCGGCCAGGCCCGCCACTCCCTGCACGCTCCAGTGCGGACTGACTCTCCGACGAAGTCCAATGGATGCCCCGTAATAGGTGTAGCTATCGCGAAGGGGAGCGCCAATGGCGTCGGGCAAAACGTCCCGCGCGGACACCTGCCCTCCGTAGGCCCTAAGCAACCAGGCTCCCACTCCGGTCAGCCGTTCGCGCTCAACCGACAGCTCGACAGCGGTAGCGTGGTAGCGGATGTCGTAAGCAATCTCGATGGCAGGGTTCCATCGTTCGGGCGCTATGGAGGAGAAGCGCACCGCACCCTCGAAAGAGTGAGCTGGCGCACCAGAAACCGGCTGATCCACATACCAGAAATGGGTGCCGGTGACCTCAATCGCGGTCGCCTTGCCCAACTTCCAGTCGTGGCCGAGGGACGAGCGCACCTCCTCTACGCCGCCTGCGTCAAGTGGCCTGCCATACCACACGCGACCCTTCCAGCCGGACACCGAGCCGTAAAGAGAAGATTGCCAACTGGTGCCCGCCCGTTCGATCCCGCGATCAACATGGTCTGAAGCCAAACCGGAAGAGAGAGTGAGCGACAGAGATTCGTCGGCAGCGTGCATGGGAGACCCAGAAGCGGCGCAAGCCATCGCCACCATCATGAGGATCCGTCTCGCGGTGATGACAATGCTCGGGGAGTGCAGACTTTGTGTAATATGGAGAATGGAGGCGGACATCGCGGGCTTGGTGAAGGCCAAAAGGACGAATGCTGGGATCAGAAGGAGCTGTCGTTGGAGCGCAGAACCCGCACAGGCTAACGCGGAATGGCCAGCGATGGCGTGCTCGCACGATACAATGACAGGCTGACCGCGTAGTCGCGGAACGAGAACGCTTTGAACTCGTCCAGTTCCGGTCCGATGTGTTGCTTCAGGTAGCGGACGAAGCTGCCCTCCACCCCGCCTGACTCGCAAATCTCCGAGTCGGCCGTGAACAAACCGGTCAGTCCCGACACGTCGAGCGCTTCCAAGCCTGCCTTGTAGGTCGAAAGCACCTGCTTCACGGCCGCCACTTCGGAAGCGTCCTGTGTCATCGCGGCGGACAAACTGTCGGGCGCGGGCTCGGTCCCGTGCTTCCCTTTTTCATGGGCAGTGAGAGAACCCGATAACAACAGTGCGCCGCCTATGACGGCCAAGGTGCAGACAGTCTTGGGGATTTTCACGGGGTGCGGGAGTTCAGGATTTGGTCTGGGTGGTCGCAGGCGCAGCGGCCTCCTTCTCCTGAGCCGGGGCAATCTTCTTGAGGTAGCGGGCCGGATCCTTCAGGAACTTCTTCTCGCAGGGTTTGCAGCAGATTTTGATCTCCTGGCCCTCGTAAACGAAGGTGCGCTCGTCGCCCATTGAGCCGAGGTCATTGTCGGTCACGATGCAGACATTGAGGGGATATGGTGTGACCGCTTCCTTCGGTTTTTCGGCCGCATTGATCGCAGGAGCGACGATTGCGACGAGCAAGCCGAGGACGAGCGACGCGAGGACGGTGGACGTAGTGGGATGGTGTTTCATGGCTGATGGAGTGAAGGGAGGAAGTGTTTAGAAACGGAAGCCGACTCCGGCGCCGAGGCCGTAGTCCGCATCGTATGTGCCGATGAGCGACAGCCGCTTGGAGGCCGTGTAGCTCACGCCGGCCTGCCAGTCGAATTGCTCGGCGGTATCATACTGGGCGTTCACCAGCAGGCTCAGCCGGCTGGTGAGGGCTAATTCGCGACCAAGGGTGAGGCGGGCCTCACCTGCGCTGTGGAGAGAGCCGGTGAGGGTGAACAGGTAGGGCAGCAGGTAAGTCGCGCCGGCGATGGCCCCGTCACGCCCCCCGGACGAATTGGTGGTGCGATACCCGGCGAAGGCGGTCCAACGGGAGTTGAAGTAGTGCGAATAAGTGGCCTCGATTTCGTAGGTGCTTGCGGGCACACGTTCCCAGCCGAGCTCCCACGCCAGGTTGAGGTTTTCGCGACCGCGCTGGATCGTGGCCAGACCCTCGCTGAGGTGCGATTGCATGCTGCCGTCGATCCAGGCGTAGGTGTGGGGATGGGCATGCTCGCCGAGCATGGGGCGGTAGGTGGCGCCGGTGGACTTGAGCGCCCCCGGCGTGCCCATCGCCGCCCCTGTGGCCTCCTGTGGCGACATGCCGATGCCCGCCGGGTAGCTGAACACCCGCGCCATGCCGGACATCATGTGGTAAAGCAGATGGCAGTGGAACAGCCAGTCACGATTCTCGTTGGCGTAGAACTCGATCACCCGGCGGCTCATGGGTGGAACGTCCACCGTGTGCTTCAGGGGCGCGAGGCCGGCCGGAGCCCCGTCGGGCATGAGCAGTCGAAAGAAATGCCCGTGCAGGTGCATCGGGTGGTGCATCATGGTGTCGTTGACCAGCACGAGGCGCAGCACCTCGCCCTTTTTCACCGGGATCGTGCTCAGTTCATCAATCGAACGTCCGTTGATGGACCAAAGGTAGCGCCACATGTCACCGGTGAGGCGGAGCGTGACTTCCCGGACCGGCGCCTCCGGGGGCAGCGCGGTGGACTGAGTGGCACGAAGGCGCTTGTAGGGAGGCAACGGGCGGTCGATCTCCGCCGCCAGGGCCTCGGCATCGGTCACGTCGCCGGATTCGTCCATTTCGTTGAGAACGGCGCCCAGGGCCACATCCATGCTGTAACTGTTGAGCGGACCGGGAGCCGGTGCAGGCTGCGGCGGAGCGCTGTCTTCCCCCAGATAAAGGGAGGCGTGACCGGAGTTATCTTGGGCCGTGGCCCGAACTTCCCATGACGCAGGCGGGGCATCGGCCGGCACCGTCACGAGGACATCGTAGGTTTCGGCCATGCCGATGAGCAGGCGCCGCTGCTGAATCGGGGCAACATCAATGCCGTCGGCCGCTATGACAGTGAGAGGCCCGGTCGCGGCGCTGACATAGAAGTAGGTTGCGGCGGAAGCGTTGATGATCCGCAGGCGGACCGTCTCGCCCGGACGCGCGGCCAGGGTCTGCCGGGGCCGGCCGTTGATCAGGAAGGCGTCATAAGCCACATCGGACACGTCCATTGCCGGCAGCCGGGATTTTTCGCGATCCAGGTAGTCGCGCAGGTGCCCGCTCTTCCATGCACCCCAGAGTGACTGGGCGGTGCCCTTGCGGATCGCATACCATTCGCTGCCGCGCAGGAGCGTGCGCATCACCTCGGCGGGATTCTCATTTGTCCAATCCGAGAGCACGACCACTTCCTCGCGGGCGATGCGGGGGAGATCGGTGCGTGCCGGGGTGTCTTTCCGGGGTTCGATCACGATGCTGCCGTAAACCCCGCGCTGCTCCTGCAGGCCGGTGTGGCTGTGATACCAGTAGGTGCCGGCGTGCTTGAGCATGAATTCAAAGGTCCGGGACTCGCCCGCCTTGATCGGCGGGGTGGTCACATAGGGGACCCCGTCCTCCAGATTGGGCACGAGCAGGCCGTGCCAGTGAGTGGAGGTTTCCTCCTTGCTGAGCCGGTTGCGCACATGAATGCGGGCGATTTCGCCCTCGCGGAAGTGTAGCGTCGGACCCGGGACCGTGCCGTTTAGCGCCAGCGCCCGCACCGGCTTGCCGGCGGGCGACAACAGGGCCTCGGTGACATCCAGGGTATATTCGACGATTTTGGCGTCGGGATACAGCGCGGAAGCCTTCGGTTCCGATTCGCGCTCGGCCCAGGTCTCCTTGAGTTTGCCGCCGCACTCATCGCAGGCGGAGGCGGTGGCAACCAAACCGAGGAAAAGGATCGAGATACGGCGGAGCGTCATGGCGGGGCCTTAGGAAGACGGGTCGAAATAATCTTCGCCCCAGACCATCAGGGCCCCAAGGTGGGCGGCACCGATCAGGATCATGCCGGTCAGCCAGATCGCGGTGCGCCGCAGCCAGCGAGCGCCCGGGTTGGGAGCCTCGGAGAGGCGGTAGGCCAGCCATGCGGCGATGCTGGCGAGAACTGCGGTGACCACCCCCAACCAACGATGCCATTGGAGCATCCACCGCAACGACGGCCGCGGGTGCGACTCCACCGCGAACACCCAACCGGTGGCCGTTGCCATGAGGGCCCCCGCCGCACCGATGACCATGAGCAGGGTGACGGTTCGACCGAGCCCCGGGCGGTCCCATTTCAAGCGAACCAATTCAAGGACGGCGGCGAGCAGCAGCAGCGCGATGGGGAAATGGAGCACCAGCGGGTGC
>JAUPWC010000400.1 GCA_030916665.1 Verrucomicrobiota bacterium | reverse complement strand
GAAATCCAGCTCCACCTCGTCGAGGAGAGCCAGGTTGCGGATGCGGAGGGATTGGAGCATTGTGAAAGCACGAATGGACACGAAGTAACGCGGATTCAAGCGCCGCGGCATGCCCGGACCCACTCTCCTGACATGATTTGCAACCGGTCCTGAATTATCCTTGCACCACCTCCGCCGAATCTTTCACTCCTGCCCCTCTGGGGACCTTTAGCTCAGTTGGTTAGAGCGTTTCGTTGACATCGAAAAGGTCACTGGTTCGAGTCCAGTAAGGTCCACCATTCATCGACCCCGTCGGGGCGATGACTCGGCAAGCCCCGGTATTAGTAGCGAATAATGAAAAACTTGGGCGAAACCTGCTGCGTCGGATGATCCTTCGAAAACCAGTCCCGGACTCCATTGTGGGTATTGGGTTATGTCCATCGGCGCGAGGGCGCCCCGGCTCCCGTTTCGACTCTGGCGCACAACACGCTTGGCAGCCCCCTTCCCGTCTTTGTGACCTAGATTCAGGTCGTATAAGCCTTTTCCCGCTATGGCCGCGTGACTAGTTTTGAGCGCATGGACTCAATGGCGCCCGTTCCAGCCTCCGACAGCGCGCTACGCGTGACAGCCGAACTGGTCCGCCTAGGCTACTACGATCTGCGGTCCGGCTTGGTCGCCACGCTGATCGCCACGGGCGGCCTCGCGTGGGTGGCCGTCCAATCACCTTCGCCGACCCTCGTCTGGGTCTGGCTTGTCTATATGCTGACGGTGGTGTCGTTGCGCGGTGTGGGAGCATCGCTCTACCGCCGACAACCGCCGAAGCCCGGCCGACATCGGCCTTGGGGCCGGCAGTTCGCGCTCGGCGCCGCTTTCACCGGTCTGGGCTGGGGCTTTGCCGCGTGGTTTTTCTACCCAATTCTGCGCAACGACGAACTGCCGCTGCTCATCCTTGTGGTGGCGGGCATCACGGCCGGCGCCACCCGTTCGCTCGGCCCCAATCTCACGGCTTGCTGGTCCTTCCAGGCCCTTAGCCTGCTGCCGCTCGTCGTCCGCATGTTTCAGGGCGGCACCACCACGCAGACCATCATGGGACTGCTGGCCAGCTTCTACACCGCCTTTCTCATCGCGATGGCGCGCAGCTATCACCTGAGCCTGAGCAACTCCCTGCGCCACGGCTTCGAATCCGCCGCGCTGGCCGCCGAGCTCGGCGTAAAACAGCGCCAGGCCGCCGCCCTCAACCGTGAGCTCAGTGCCGAGATCGCCCACCGGCGGCAGGCCGAGTCGGATCTGCGCGCCGCCAAGGAGCGCGCCGAAGGCGCCAACCAGGCCAAGAGCGACTTCCTCGCCACGATGAGCCACGAGATCCGCACGCCGATGAACGGCATCCTCGGCATGCTCGACCTGCTCAACACCGCCAGCCTCACCGCCGCCCAGCGCGAGCAGGTCGAGACCGCCGCGCGTTCCGCCGACTCGCTCCTCCGCATCCTGAACGACATCCTCGATTTCTCCAAGATCGAGAGCGGCCGCCTCGACTACGAGTCCATCCCCTTCCGCCCGGCGAGCGTGGGCGAGGACATCGTCGCCCTCATGCAGCCCCGCTCCGCGGCGAAGTCCCTTGAGCTGAAGTTCTCCGCCGACGAGAAGTCCCGCACCCGCGTCCTCGGCGACCCCATGCGCGTGCGCCAGGTGCTGCTCAACCTCGTGGGCAACGCCGTGAAATTTTCCGAGCACGGCGACATCTCCCTGGATATGACGGGCGACACCGCCACCGCCGGCACGCTGCGGCTGACCGTGCGCGTGCGCGACCACGGCATCGGCATGGACGAGGAAACGCGCGCGCATCTCTTCGAGCCGTTCAAGCAGGCTGACAGTTCCATGAGCCGCAAATACGGCGGTTCCGGTCTCGGCCTCGCCATCTCGCAGCGCCTCGTGCAAGGCATGGGCGGCTCGATCACCGTCCAAAGCAACCCGGGCGAGGGCTCGATGTTCGAGTTCATCCTTTCGCTGCCCGTGGCCAAGGGCCGGGAGACCGCCCTGCCCTTCGCCACCAACGCCCCCTGGCCCCGGCATGTGGACGCCCGCATCCTCGTGGTGGAGGACGATGTCGTGAACCAGCGCGTCATCACGCTCATGCTCCAGCGTCTCGGGCTCCAGTGTCATGTCGTGGCCGACGGCCAGGCCGGCCTCACCGCCATCGAGGCCGGCCAGTGGGACCTCGTGCTCATGGATTGCCAGTTGCCCGGCATCGACGGCCTCGAAACGACCCGCCGCGCCCGGCTCATGGCCGCCGGCCGCGATCTCCCCATCGTGGCCCTCACCGCCAACGCCCGCCCCGAGGACCGCGCCGCGTGTCTCGCCGCCGGCATGGACGACTTCATCACCAAACCTGTGCGCACCGAGACGCTCCAGACCTGCCTCACCCGCTGGCTGCACCCGATGCCCTGAGCGAGAGTCCGCAGGTGGAGCGCATTGCTCCCCAATGCGCTGAGGACACCCGCTTCGATCTAAAGCGTCCTGAGGAGCAGGTCGCTCCACCTTGGACAGCACGAACCATCCGCCCCCGACCGCCTTTGCGCTGGACGAGCCAAGCACCACCTCCCACAACCTTGGGTTCGTGGCCACCTCCCCGAAGCACGACGCCAAAACCATCCACCAAGCGATTGATCGCGTCGCGTCCGCCATTGCCACCCGTCACGCCGGCGCCGCCCGCCTCCTGATCCTCGGCATCGCCAACGGCGGCGTGGAGTTCGCCCGCCGCCTCATTGAGCGTCTGAAAAAGGCCGGCCTCCAGCCCGGCATCGGCACGCTCGACATCTCCTTCCACCGCGACGACATCGGCGCCAACCCGATCCCCAAGGAACATGCGCCGACGATCATCCCGCACGACGTCAACGGCGCCACCGTGATCCTCGCCGACGACGTGCTCCACTCCGGTCGCACCGTGAAGGCCGCCCTCGACGAGCTCTTCGACCACGGCCGCCCCGCCAGCGTCGAACTGGCCGTGCTCGTGGACCGCGGCGGCCGTCTCCTGCCCGTCGCCGCCGCCTACACCGGCATCGCCCTCGTCGCCTACGACGACGAGAAGGTCCGCGTCCGCCTCGACCCCGACGACCCGAAGCGCGACACGCTCGTCACCGAATCCGCCAAAAAAGCGAAGCCCGCGCGGTCCTGATTATCTCCCTTACACTTTCCCCTTAAACTTCAACTTCGCCCCCGTGCCCTGGCATCGCAAACACCTCCTCACCATCGAGGAACTCAAGCGCAGCGAGATCGAGCAGATCCTCGCCACCGCCGGCGCGTTCCGCCGCATCCTCGACCGCAAGGTCAAGAAGGTCCCCGCCCTGCGCGGCAAGACCATCGTCAACCTCTTCCTCGAGCCGAGCACGCGCACGCGCATCTCCTTCGAGATGGCCGCCAAGCTCCTGAGCGCCGACGTCATCTCCTTCGACGCCGCCGCCTCCAGCACGACCAAGGGCGAGACGCTGCGCGACACCGCGCAGAACATCCAGGCGCTGCACGCCGACATGATCGTGCTCCGCCACGCCGCCTCCGGCTCCCCGCTCTACCTCAGCAAGGTCCTCGGCATCCCGGTGGTGAACGCCGGTGACGGCGCGCATGAGCATCCCACGCAGGCGCTGCTCGACGTGTTCACCATGCGCGAGAAGCTCGGCGACCTGAAGGGCCGCAAGGTTGTCATCTTGGGCGACATTCTCTTCAGCCGCGTCGCCCGCTCGAACATCCACGCCCTGACCAAGCTCGGCGCCGACGTCACCATCGTGGGCCCGTCCACCCTCGTGCCGCACTGGTTCGAGTCCATGGGTGTGCGCGTGTCGCACAACCTCCGCGAAGCCCTCGCCGACGCCGACGTCGTCATGCTCCTGCGCATCCAGCACGAACGTCAGGGCTCCAGTCATTTCCCGTCGCTCGGCGAATACACCAGCATGTTCGGCCTCAACTACACCCGCGCCAGTTGGGTGAAACCCGGCGCCATCATCATGCACCCCGGCCCGATCAACCGCGGCGTCGAGATCGACTCCGACATCGCCGACTCCGACCGCAGCGTGATCCTCCAGCAGGTCACCAACGGCATCGCCGTCCGCATGGCCGTCCTCTACCTCTGCGCCGGCGGCCAACCGGAACATGTGCTGACCCCGGTGGAGTAACCCCAATCATTTTTGCCACAAAAAGCACAGAAGGCGCAAAAACAGACCACAATCTCGGTTTCACTAACCGGTTTAATTTTCCAAACGGGCCTCAAAACATGCACCCAAAGCGCAAACATGAACGAGCCCACCGCCCTGCAACTTGCAGACACCATTCGTCAGACGGCCTTCGAAGCCCACACCTTCCTCCGTCATGGGCACAATGAGAAAGTTTACGAAAACTCCCTCCGCAATCGCCTCCGCAAGAAAGGCCTCTCGGTCGAGCAGCAGGTGCCCATCGCGGTTCACGACGAAGACGGCAGCCCGCTGGGCGAATTCCTCGCGGACTTGGTCGTCAATCAGGAGTTCATCATCGAGCTCAAAGCTGTGCGCACGCTCGTTGAAGAGCACACCGCCCAAGTTCTCGGCTACCTGCGTGCTTCGCGCCTTGAGCACGGCATGCTCATCAACTTCGGCTCTCCCCGAATCCAATTCCACAAATATATCTTCCGCCAAGGTGACTGATCCCATGGGCAGCCCAATTCCCCTGCCTTTTTTTGCGCCTTCTGTGCCTTTTGTGGCCAATCCCCTGTCATCCGTATCATCTGTGGCTAACCTCTCATGTCTTCCCTGATCATCAAAAACGGCCGCGTCATCGACCCCGCCTCGCAGCGGGACAAAACCGGCGACCTCTTCATCGCCGACGGCAAGTTCGTCAAATCGCTCACCGCCGCGCAGAAAAAGACCGCCAAGGTCATCGACGCCAAGGGCCTCGTCGTGTGCCCCGGCCTCGTCGACATCCACGTCCACTTCCGCGAACCCGGCCAGACGCACAAGGAGACCATCCTCACCGGCTCGCAGGCCGCCGCCGCGGGCGGGTTCACCACCGTGGTGTGCATGCCCAACACCTCGCCGGTCGTGGACAACGCCAGCACCGTTGCGCTCATCAAGTCCGTCGCCGCCAACGCGCCCGTCCACGTCTATCCCACCGGCTGCATCACCGTCGGCATGAAGGGCCAGGCCCTCGCCCCGCACGGCTCGCTCCAGAAGGCCGGCGTCGTCGCCCTCACCGACGACGGACTCTGCGTGCAGTCCAACGAGCTCATGCACCGCGCGGTCGAATACGCCAAGATGTTCGGCCTCTCCATCCTCGACCACTGCCAGGACGAGTCCATGACCGAGAAGGCCGTGATGAACGAGGGCGTCGTCTCCACCCGCCTCGGCCTCAAGGGCTGGCCGCACGCCGCCGAGGACATCATCGTCGCCCGCAACATCATCCTCTCCCGCTACACCGGCGCGCACATCCACATGCAGCACATCAGCTCGGCCCACTCCGTCGAGCTCATGCGCCAGGCGAAGAAGGACGGCGTCAACGTCACCGCCGAAGCCACGCCGCACCACATCGCCTTCACCGAGGAAGCGCTCGGCACCTACGACACCCATTTCAAGATGAACCCGCCGCTGCGCACCGAGAAGGACCGCAAGGCGATCATCGCCGGCCTGCGCGACGGCACGCTCGACTGCATCGGCACCGACCACGCCCCGCACGCCCCCGAGGAGAAGGACCGCGAGTTCGACTACGCCCCCAACGGCATCATCGGCCTCGAGACCGCCCTCCCCGTGTGCCTCGACATCCTCGTCAAGAAGTCAAAGTTCCAGCTGAGCCACGTCATCGACCTGATGACCCGCAAGGCCGCCGACATCCTGAAGCTCCCCGCCGGCACGCTCGCCCCCGGCGCCGTGGCCGACGTGTGCCTCTTCGACCCCGCCGAGACTTGGCTCTACAACACCTACGGCGCCTTCTCGAAGTCCATCAACTCCCCCTGGGACAAACAAAACCTCACCGGCCGCGTGAAGACCACGATAGTCTCCGGCAAAGTCGTCTACAACAACGGCAAGATGGTGTGATGACTTGGGCTCCTCAGTTCGGCTAATGCGCGCCTAAGGTGCGACCATGAGCTATACGCTGACATTCACCCGACACTTCAAAGACGGTTTGGCTCATCTGCCGACAGAGATTTTCCCCATTCTAGATCGGCAGCTCAAGAACCTGGAAACGGACCCCTTCACAAGGAACCCCAACGCCAAACCGATGCGCAATGTGCGGAATCTCTTCCGCATGCGGATCGGCATTCACGTGCGACTCCTCTACAAAGTGTGCCAACCGCAACGCAGGGTGGATTTGTGGAACATCGGAACTAGGGAGAGCATCTACGCCCGCGCGAAGGACGGTGCGCTGGTGTCCGACGGCGAAGCCCTCCTTATCCGCAAGATGATCGGTCAAACAACGTCGAAACAGCCTCCCCCGAGAGTCAAGCCAACCACCACAGAACAGAGCCCCCT
>JAUPWC010000399.1 GCA_030916665.1 Verrucomicrobiota bacterium | reverse complement strand
GGCTCGAGCTTCTTGCCGCTGGTGGCGATGTGGAGAATGGACTCGTCGCCGACGGGCGCGCTTTCCTGCGGGAGGTAGCCGAAGTCTGCTCCGCGTTCCCACTCGATGGTGCCCTCGTCGGGCTGCTCCTCGCCGAGGATCAGGTTGAAGAGGGTGGACTTGCCCGCGCCGTTGGGGCCCACGAGGCCGAAGCGGTCCGTGCGCGCAACGAACAGCGACACCTCGGAGAAGAGTTCACGGGTGCCGTAGGACTTGGCGACGTTGGCAAGGGTCAGCATGGAACCCGCGAATGAGCCGGTTCGCGGGGCCGCCGTCAATGGCGGGTTTTTGGAGGTAGTGGAAACAAGGGTAGGGCGAATCCTCCGGATGAGCCGTGGCTCGTCGGGACGACTCGCCCGACCTCAAGGCCGCGTTGTGTTTACACCGGGAAGAAATGCTCCTGCTTCCAGCCGAGGAGCTGCTTCAGTTTCGCGTTGGAGATCAGGGCGGTGCGGCCGGTGATAGGGGACTTGAACTCCTTCACGCCGGGCAGGAAACGCCGGATGAGGTTGGGCGAGGGGATATTAGAGGAAGTGTCGTCGGCCGCGATGATGACGTTTTCGCAGCCGAGGCCGTCCTTCTCGAGGGCGAGGCGGCAGCCGGTGGCGAGGTCGCGCGAATCGATGTAGCTCCAGAGGATGCGCAGACGGTCCTCGGGGTGGGCGAAGCGCGCCTTGATGACCGCGTAGTCCTCGGGGCACACGACGTTGCCGATGCGGAACGAGATGATCTGCGTGCCGTCGCGGCGGTGGAACATCGCGGCGGTGGCCTCGTTGACGACCTTGGTCAGGCCGTAGGTGTCCTCGGGCAGCTGCGGGTGCGCCTCGTCGATGGGCAGATAGTGGGGCTCGAAAAATTTATCGGCGAAACAGATGCCGTAGGAAGATTCGCTGGAGGCGATCACGGCCTTCTTGATGCCGAGCAGGCCGCAGGCTTCGAGGACGTTGTAGGTGGTGAGACTGTTGACGCGGAAAATCTCGTCGTTCGGATTTTCGTGCGCGCGCGGGATGGCGGCCATGTGGACGACGCCCGCGAAGGGCGCGCGGTTGCCCGTCCCGTGGGGCGAAAAGGCGGCGACGACCTGGCCGAGCTGGGTGAGATCGGCGACGATGGTCCGACAGAGCGGCTGCGCGGTCCGGCGGGTGTCCACGTTGGTGACGTCGTAACCCTGCTCGACGAAGTGTTGGACGATCCAGTGGCCGGCCTTGCCGGATCCGCCGGTGACGATGACGCGTTGGGTGGGCATGGGAATGACGGGGGTGAACCGGTAAGTTGCGCAGCGCAGGCTGTTCCGCAAACGGCCGCCGCGCGCTAACATTGTCTTTGCCAAGGCAACGGATTGCGCGACCTTGCCGGGATGCCCAACCGCCTCGCCGCCGAGAAATCTCCCTACCTGCGCCAGCACGCCGACAACCCCGTCGCCTGGCTCCCGTGGGGCGATGAGGCGCTGGCGAAAGCGCGCGCCGAGGGGAAGGCCGTGTTTCTCAGCATCGGCTACTCGACCTGCCACTGGTGCCATGTGATGGCGCACGAATCGTTCGAGGACGCCGGCGTGGCGGAGATCCTCAACCGCGACTTCGTGCCGGTGAAGGTGGACCGCGAGGAGCGGCCTGATCTCGACCGGGTTTACATGGCCTACGTGCAGCATACGACCGGGCACGGCGGTTGGCCGATGAGCGTGTGGCTCACGCCCGAGGGCAAGCCGTTCTACGGCGGCACCTATTTCCCGAAGGACGACCGGCATGGCCGGCCGGGCTTTGTCACGCTGCTGAACACCATCGCGCTGCACTGGCAGCAGCAGCGCCAGAAGATCGAAAACGGCGCCGAGGAAGTCGTGCAGGCGCTGAGACGCTACGCCGTCGAGGGGCCGGCGAAAGAAGTCGCGAGCGAGCTCGCTCCCACAAAACCGCTGCACGAGGAAGCGGGCGAGGCCTTCGAGAAGGGATTCCAGTATTTCTACGAGGCGCATGACTCGCGTTGGGGCGGCTTCGGCGGTGCGCCGAAGTTTCCCCGCGCCTCGATCATCGATTTCCTGCTGCGTTCCGCCGCATTGCAGGGAATGGACACCGACCTCGGTCAGGAAGCCATCGGCATGGCGGCCACCACGCTGCAGCGCATGGCCGAGGGCGGCCTCCACGATGGGATCGGCGGGGGCTTCCACCGCTACTCCGTGGACGAGCAGTGGCATGTGCCGCACTTCGAGAAAATGCTCTACGATCAGGCCCTCATCGCGATGAATCTGCTCGAAACACAGCAGGCCACCGGTCTGCCGGTCTTCGGCTGGCTGGCGCGCGGCGTGTTCGACTACGTGGCGCGCGACCTCACCAGCCCGCAGGGCGGGTTTTTCTCCGCCGAAGATGCCGACAGCCTGCTGGCCCACGGCCGGCCGGAACACGCCGAGGGTGCGTTCTATGTCTGGGCCAAGGCGGAGCTCGACGCCGCGCTCGGGGCGGACGCGGCGTTTTTCTGTGCGCACTACGACGTGAAGCCCGAGGGCAACGTCGCGCACGACCCACACGGCGAGTTCGGCGGCAAGAACGTGCTGCGGCAGCTGCGTCCGCTGACGCGCACGGCCGAGCAGTTCAAGTTGCCGGTGGCCGACGCCGAGCAGAAGCTGCTCACCGGCCTCGAAAAACTGCGGGCGATCCGCGCCAAACGGCCGCGGCCGCATCTCGACGACAAGATTCTCACGGCGTGGAACGGGCTGATGATCTCCGCGCTGGCACGCGGGGCGCAGGTGCTGGGCGAAGCGGAACGCCTGACCGCCGCCACGCGCGCGGCGGATTTCATCCAGCGCGAACTTTACGACGAGGCGACCGGGCAGCTCTATCGCAGTTGGCGCGAGGGTCGCAGCGACATCCCCGGTTTCGTCGAGGACTACGCTTATCTCATCCAGGGCCTGCTTGATCTTTACGAAGCCGGTTTCGACAGCCGCTGGCTGCAGTGGGCGGAGCGGTTGCAGGCGAAGATGGACGAGTTGTTCTGGGACGCCGAGCGCGGCGGCTATTTCAACTCCCGGGCCGGCGATCCGACCGTGATCGTGCGCCTGAAGGAGGATTACGACGGGGCCGAGCCGGCGGCGAACTCCGTGGCGGCGATGAACCTGATCCGCTTGGATTGGATGATCGGGTCGGAGGACAGAAAAGGGAGTACCGAAGACGGATTGAATTGTCGCGCCCGCGCCCTGCAGGTCCTTGAGGCCTTCCGGCAGCGCTGGAGCGGGCTGCCCCAGGCCTTGCCGCAGATGCTCTGTGCGGCGGAGCTGGCGTTGGCCGAACCCCGCACGGTGGTGCTGGCCGGCGATCCGCGGTCGACGGAGTTCCGGGCGCTGGCGGCGGTGTTGCACACCAAGCTTGGCCCGCGCCGGGCGCTGCTTTGTGCCGATGGCGGGGCAGGACAGGCTTGGTTGTCCGCCCGGAAGCCTTACGTCGCAGCGATGAAGCCGGTGGCCGGCCGCACGACCGCCTACGTTTGTGAAAACTTCGCCTGCCAGGCGCCGGTGAACACGCCGGAGGCCCTGCGCAGCCTCCTGACGATGCGCTGAACTCAGAGTTCCCGCAGCGCGACGGCGATGGGCTGGCGGGCGGCGCGGAGGGCGGGCAGCAGGCCGCCGATCAGGCCGATGAACAGCGCCCAGATGATGCCGCGGACGAGCAGCTGCGGTGTCACGGCGAAGGCGAAAGTCACTTGGCTGAAGCTCTGCCAGTTCATCGTGGCGGCATGGAAGTTGTTGAAGCCGGCGTAGGCCAGGCCGCCGCCGATGAGCCCGCCGGCGACGGCGAGGACCATGGACTCGAGCATGAGCGCGATGACCACCGCCCCGCTGCCGAAACCGAGCGCGCGCAGCGTGGCGATCTCACGGGTGCGGGCCGCGACGGCGCTATACATCGTGTTGAGCGCACCGAAGACGGCGCCCACGGCCATCAGCGCGGCGATCAGGAAGCCGAGCGTCGTGATGAGCGTGGTGATCGCGGTGGACTGGGAGGCGTAGTAGTCGGACTGGCGCTCGACCTTCACGCTGAGTTGCGGATTCGCAGTCAGCGAATCCTTGAACTCCTGGAAGGCCCCGGCGGAAGCCAGCTTGACGTAAACGGACTGGAACGAGTCACCGCGGTTGTAGGCCGCCTGCAGCACGCGGGCATCGGTCCAGACTTCCGACTCGGCCACGCCGCCGCCGGTCTCGAACACCCCGACCACCGGCCAGGCTTCGCGACCGACCTTCACCGTGCCGCCGACCTCCAGGCCGGCGAATTCGCGCGCGGCGCCCGCGCCGACCACGACCTCGTTCTTGCCCCACTCGAACATGCGGCCGCGCACGACCTTGAACTGGTCGCGCACCTGCACGGCGGCGGCCTCGACCCCGCGCAAGGGGACGTTGGCGTCGGTGCCGGTCGAGGCCTTGGGCAGGTTGATGATCACGAAAAGCTCGGCCGAGGCCAGCGGGCCGTCGGCGTTGCGGGCGACACCCGGCGCATCGGCGATGAGGCGCGTCTCAGGGCGGCCGAATCCGCTGACCATCTCGGAGTCCGCGCCGCTGCGCAACACGATGGCGGCGTCGGCCGCGCCCGAGTTGGCCATGGCGCGGCGGAAACCGGTGGCGATGGACAGCACGCCGACGAGCACGGTCACAACGCCGGCCGTGCCGATGACGGTGGCGGCCACGGCTCCGCGCCGCTGCGGGATGCTGAGCAGGCCGAACTTCGCGATGGATAAAATTTGGAGCAGCCAGTTCATGTTACATTCTCCTCAGGGAGTCCGCCACGCGCAGGCGCACGGCTTGCAGGGCGGGGAGCAGGCCGGTGACGAAGCCGAGCACGATTGCGAGCCCGGCCCCGAGGGCGACGTCGCGGCCGGGCAGGTAGAACAGCGGCAACAGGCCGCCGGTCGGGTCGCCGCGCGAGGTGGCGAGCCAGGCCAGGCCGAGGCCCAGGCCGCCGCCGAGCAGCGTGAGCAGGCAGGACTCGGCGAGCACGAGGCCGAGCACCTGGCCGTTGGTGAAGCCGATGGCCTTGAGCACGCCGAGTTCGCCGATGCGCTCGCGCACGGCCTGTGACATTGTGCTGCCGGTGACGATCAGGATGGTGAAGAAGACCGCGCCGAGGATGCCGGCCACGATTAGGCCAATGTTGCCGATCTGGTTGGCGAAGCCCTGCACGAAGGCGCCCTCGGGCTCGGTTTTGGTCTCGGCGGGAGAGTTCTCGAACTCGGCGTCCACGAGCCGGGCGACCTCGGCGGCCTGGGCGGGGTCCTTCACCTTGATGGTATACCAGCCGACCTGGCCGGTGCCCCAGTTCTGGGCCTTGCGCGCCTCGTCGAAGTAGTCGTAGCGGAAGAACAGGGCCGTCGTGTCGGTGCCCTTCTCCGCGCCGTCGAAGATGCCCACGATGTCGAACTCCCAGGTCTTGCGCATCCAGATCGGCGACGTGATCGGGATCTTGTCGCCGACCTTGAAGCCGAAGCGCTGGGCGGTGTTGCGTCCGACGACGGCGCCCGTGCGGGTCGTGAGCCACGCCTGCATCTGTTCGGGCGGCAGCTTGAACTCCGGGAACATGGCCATGAAGGCCTCCGGTTCGACCGGGCACTGCATGAAAAAGTTTTTCGGGTCCTGGTAGATGCCGCCGAACCAGGTCTGGTGCACGGCGGCGGCGACGCCCGGCACGCGCAGCATGCGCGTCTGGTAGGCCTCGGGGAGCAGCTGGATGATGGAAACCTTGTGCCGCACGATCAGCCGGTCTGCGCCCGCGAGGGCCACGCCGCCGACCAGGGCCTGCTTGATGGCGCAGAGGAAGCCGAAGAGCACGAACGCCACGAGGATGGACAGCAGCGTCAGCGCGGT
>JAUPWC010000398.1 GCA_030916665.1 Verrucomicrobiota bacterium | reverse complement strand
TCGTTGGCGTCCCCACGGGGATTCGAACCCCGGTTCTCACCGTGAAAGGGTGGTGTCCTGACCGGGCTAGACGATGGGGACCCTCAACGGAAGTCGCGCAACCTACGAACTAGCCTAGGCCGCGCAAGGATTTTCTGGGAAGGCGAGGGTCAGCTTACTTCAGTATTATCGAATGCTTCGTTCGGCTGACATCTCATGTATTACGTGACTTTGCTCAGGTCGCCACCCGGATCAGCAGCTTGCCTGTCGTGCGGCGGGAGGCGAGGTCGGTCTGGGCGCGGGCGGTTTCGGCGAGGGGATAGAGGCCGCCGATCTGGGGGCGGAGGATGCCGGCTTGGAGCCATTCGAGGAGGCGGGCGGAGCGCGTCTGCACGGCGGAGGCGTCGGCGATGTGGTGGATCAGGGTGGGGCGGGTGAGGAAGATCGAGCCCTGCCGCATCAGGAGCAGCGGGTCGATGGGCGGCACCACGCCGCTCGATTGCCCGAACAGCACCAGCGTGCCGAGCGGGCGCACCAGCGAGAGGCTGCCGGCGTGGGTCGTGAGGCCGACAGAATCATACGCGACATGCACGCCCCGGCCGCGCGTCTGCTCGCGCACGACGGCGACAAAATCCTCGTCGGTGTAGCGGATCACCACGTCGGCTCCGGCGGCGCGCGCGATCGCGGCCTTCTCCTCGGTGGACACGGTCGTGAAGACGCGCGCGCCCTTGTGCTTGAGCACCTGGATGAGCAGCTGGCCGACACCGCCAGCCCCGGCATGCACGAGCACGTCGTCGTCGCACTTCACGGCATAGGTGCTCTCGGTGAGAAACTGCGCGGTCAGCCCCTGCAGGCAGGCGGCGACGGCCGTGTGGTCGTCGAGCCCGGCGGGCAGGGGAATGAGTTTCCATGTCGGCACGCAGGCGAACTCCGCGAACGCGCCGGGGTGCGAGGGCCACATCACGCGCGTGCCGGGCGCCAGGGGACCATCGGACTTTTCCACGACGCCGACGCCCTCGATGCCGGCGGTGAAGGGCAGCGCCATCGGCATGAGACCGCTGCGCTGGTAGAGATCCATGAAGTTCACGCCCGCAGTCGTCACGCGCACGAGCGTCTCGCCGGCCTTGGGCTCGGGCACGGGCAGGTCGGTCAGTTGCAGGACGTCGGGGCCGCCATGGGCGGCGATGCGGATGGCTTTCATGGTGTGTGAGAAATTAGGTCGTGCGGAGAAATTGGCCACCAAGCATTTTCGATCGGACAAGGCAGTCGAAACGTGGAGGGCGCGGAGAACGCGGAGAGATCAAGACAAGAGCACCACCACACACACGAAAGCGTAATCCTCTTCGCGTGCTCCGCGCCCTCCGCGTTTAATTTCCGATGGATGCGTGAACTTCGGTTCTTTGGGTGGAACGCGCTGGCCTCAGCGCGTTGCAGCGACGTCGCTCCGAACCAGCGCCTTGGGGTCAAGTCGCTCCACCCTCCGACCCCGGTTGTATCAAACCCGCACGTTAGGATCAAAGAAGGTGCGGGTGAGAATCGCGGAAGTCGGCGGATAAAATTCTGATTTTCGCGTTCGGGTCAGCATAACGGCTTGCAGGTGGCTCCTGCCGGGCAAGGTTGGCCGCGTGACCGTTTCGCGGGATTCCCCGCGCGCTTCAACCCCTCCGCCCATGCGCTTCGTTTCCCGTCTGCTCGCGTTGCTCGCCGCCGCCGTCGCGGCCGCTGCCGCCCCCACCGAAACCCTCTATCTTTCCGGCCGCGGCAGCGACGATGCGGTGACGTGGGATTTTTTCTGCACCAAGGGCCGCAACAGCGGCGTGTGGACCAAGATCCCCGTGCCATCGTGCTGGGAGCTGCAGGGCTTCGGCGCCTACGAATACGGCGTTCAGCTGCGTCCCTCCGAGAACCGACCCAACCAGCCGCCGCTCGCCGACGAGCAGGGGCTCTACCGCCATGAGTTCACCGTGCCGGCGGCGTGGCGCGGCCGCGTGGTGCGCATCGTGTTCGAGGGCGTGATGACCGACACCGAAGTGAAGGTGAACGGCCGCTCCGCCGGCCCCGTCCATCAGGGCGGTTTCTACCGCTTCAGCTACGACCTCACCGACCTGCTCCGCTTCGACGCACCCAACCTCCTCGAGGTCACGGTCAGCAAGCGCTCCGCCAACGACAGCGTGAACCGCGCCGAGCGCTACGCCGACTACTGGAACTTCGGCGGCATCTTCCGCCCCGTGAAGCTCGAGGCGTTGCCCGCGCAGTTCATCGATCGCGTCGCGATCGACGCGCGGGCCGACGGCTCGTTTGCGGCCGACGTCTTCCTCGGCGGCGCGCTGCCGGCCAACAACGAACTCGTCGTCCAGCTCCGTCGCCCCGACGGCACGCCCGTCGGCGAGCCCGTGGCGCAGGCCGTGCCGGCCGGCGCGACCCGCGTGAACGTCCGCATCGCCGCGAAGTCGCCCGACACGTGGTCGGCCGAGGCGCCGCATCTTTACCTCGCGGAGTTCACGCTGCGCGCCGGCACGCTGGTGCCGTCCGGCCACACGTTCTCGCAGCGCTTCGGTTTCCGCACCTTCGAACTGCGGCCCGGCGAGGGCCTTTT
>JAUPWC010000397.1 GCA_030916665.1 Verrucomicrobiota bacterium | reverse complement strand
TGTCATCCTGAGCGCAGCGAAGGATCCAAGGACAGTAACGACGGCGGCATAGGTTTCGAACATGCCCTTGGATTCTTCGCTATGTTCAGGATGACGGTTTGTGTGGTCCTCCTAGCGCTCATTGCCACCCCCTTCGCCCAAGCCCAGCGCGTCTTGATCAGCTGGCCGACGCCGAGCAAGGCGTGGGAGCGCGGCAGCGATTACGAGAACTGGGTGCAGCCCACGGTGTCCGGCGAGGCGCGCTCCGGGCTCTGGGGTTCGGTGCGCAGCAACGGCACGCAGTTCCACGAAGGACTCGACATCAAGCCAGTCGGACGCGACCGCAACGGCGAAGCGACCGATCCGGTTTTCGCGGCGATGGACGGTGTGGTCCGTCACGTCAGCACCAAGCCCGGCAACAGCAGCTACGGCCGCTACGTGGTGTTGGAGCATCCCGGTCTGTCGCCGGGCGTCTATACGCTCTACGCCCATCTTGCCTCGGTGGACGGCAACGTGCGGCCGGGCACGAGCGTCCTGCGCGGCCAGCGCCTTGGCATCATGGGCCGCAGCGCCGGCGGCTACGCCATACCGAAAGATCGTGCGCACCTGCATTTCGAAATCGGCGTGCGCCTGACCGACGACTTCACATCCTGGTATGCGTGGAAGAAGCTCGGGAGCCCGAACACGCACGGCTCCTGGAACGGCATGAACCTGATGGGCATCAACCCGAAGGAATTCCTCGACCAGTGGCGCCGCCGGGGCGTGGACAACTTCGCCCAGTTTTTCGCCCGGCTGGACTCCACCGTCCGCGTGCGCGTCGTCACGACCCGCGTGCCGGACTTCATCCGCCGCTATCCCGCCCTGCTCACGAAGCCGATCGACGGGCTCGTTGGCGGCTGGGAAGTGAAGTGCGACGTCACGGGACTGCCGTTCGCCTGGACCCCGCTCAGTCCGATGGAAGTCGCCGGCAAACGCGCCGGCAGCGTCGAGATCGTCGCGGTGGACACGCCCGCCCTGCGTTCCTTCCGCGGCAAAGACCTCGTCCGCACCCGCAGCGGCCGTCATACCCCCGGCCCGGACCTCAACACGATGCTGCAGCTGGTGTTTGGGCTGCGGCAGTGACCGCCGGTTCATCCGCGTCGCTTTTGGCAACACTCAGTCGCCTGACGGCGGGCGCGCCTTGGCTTGCTGCTGCAGGAGGGCGAAGAACTCCTGCACATTTGAGAAATAGTCGACCGACGAAAACAAAATCAGGTGGCCGGACGAGTCCCGCACAGAAAAGGCTTTGATCCCTCGATGGTATCGGGGTGGACACAGTTCATCCCAAGCACGCACTACCTTGGAAAAAAGCCCGCAGACCATGAGGCCTTCATCGACAACGTAGTAACGAACGATCGCAAATCTCAGGAAGAGATAGCCAACGGCGATGACGAACATGAAGCCGAAGGCGGCAAAACCATATCGCATCAGCTCTCCACCGCGGAGCTCGCCCTCGAAACGTAGAATATCGACGCTAAAATACGCGACCATCGTCATGACCACCGGGACGAGGAAATAGACCCTCAGGTCGTGCCGGTAAGATTTAACAGGGGGTGCCATTCGGATCGAACCGAGCTGCGAGCGCGGGACTGGTCTCAGCTCTGCGGCTTGAGCTGCTTGAGGAGCTGCTTGAATTCAGGATCGGCTTTCAAAATTTCTAGGTCGGGGTCCTGCTCCATCCAGTCGCGGTCGTCGTAGCCGAGGTCGATGGCCTTGCGGAGGGAACGCAGCGCGTCGGGACGCTTCCGGCAGAGGGCGAAGGAGCAGGCGAGGTTGTAGTGGGCCGTGGCGTTGGTCGGCTCGAGACGCACCAGCTTGCGGTCCATCTTCAGGCCGTCGGCGATGCGGCCGACCTTGGTGTAGAGACCGCCGAGCAGGCTCACGACCTCGGTGTAGCCGGGACAGTGCCGGAGGACGGCTTCGTAGAACTCGATTTCAAACTGCGGATCGGGCTTGGACGTCTTGGCCATTTCAAATAATTCAGGGGCAATAACCACTAATCCACACTGATGAGGCACTAATGGCGCCTAGATTGGATTAGAGGGAAATGAGTGGCGATTAATGGTTCAATAAAATCACTTCTTGGCCCGGTTCGGGCAGCGGCCGTTGGAGCGGTGGGCGATGCACTGGGCGCTGACCTGCAGACGCTGGGAGATGGGTTTCAGGCCGAGCTTCAGCGACACGGTGCTGCCATACCAGCTCATGAACGGGGCGCTGATCTCGAAGATCTTGTCGCAGTCCACGCACACGACCTGCGCGACCTGGTTGCTGCCGCCCTCGGTGGCGGGGCGGTAGAATTTCTCGCCGGTGCCGATGTCGATTTCGCGCAGGACCAGGCTCTCGACCATGAGGGGCAGGGTGCGATAAACGGTGGCGCGCGACACGGAGTCGTCGATGGCCCGGGCGCGGTCGAGCAGCTGCTCGGCGGTGAAGTGCTCCGTCTGCGCCATGGCGGCGTCGAAGATGGCCAGACGCTGGTTGGTCACACGGTGACCCTGATCGGTTAGGTAGGCGGTGAATTTGTCGCGGACGGATGCTTGACTCACTGGCGGCTATGTCGCCCCGCCCCCGCCGGGCTGTCAAAAGCAAAGTAGGCGCAGAGATTGGCCTCGCGTAAGGTGGAGCCCGCGCTCCGCGCGGGCTTGGTTCGATCCAACCTGCAACGGAGCGCAGGTTCCACCTCGGTGCCCTACCAGTTGACTCGCGCCGTTGAGCGGGGTCACATGGGCCATGATCGTGGGTGTCCAGCCGCTGGCGGGTTTCGACAAGCTCCTGCACTACAAGGTGCCGGAGACCCTGCGCGCCTCGATCCAGGCCGGCTCGCTCGTGCGCGTCCCGATCCTCAACCAGCACAAGGTCGGCCTCGTCATGGAGGTCAACGGCGTGGTCGATGTGCCGCTGGAAAAGCTCAAGACCGTCTCCGGTCTGTTGCAGGATTACCCGGCGCTGACGCCCGACCTGCTGACCCTCGCGCGGTGGATGCACGGCTACTACGCCGCGCGCATGGAATCGGTGCTGGAGGCGATGATCCCTGGCGCCGTGCGCGACGGCACCCGCCTCAAGCAGGAGAAATTCCTCGCCGCCGCACACAAGCCGTCCGCCGAGGAGCTCACTGCGCTGCGCAAAAAGGCCCCGCAACAGGCGCGGCTCATGGAATTTCTGGGGCACCAGTTTCAACCGGCGAAGAAGAGCCTCACCCTCACGCGTCTGGCCGTGACCGCGGCCGTCGTGACGGCGCTGGTCAAACGCGGTTGGGTGCGCGAGGAGGTGCGACATATCGAGCGCGTGGCCTACGCCGACCAATGGGCTTCCGGCGAGGTCGTGGCCAGCCAGCCGCCGAAACTGAACGACGAACAGTCCGCCGTGGTGACCTCGGTGGCGGCGAGCCTGGACAAGGGCAAGTTCGCCGTCCATCTGCTGCACGGCGTGACCGGCTCCGGCAAGACCGAGGTCTATCTGCGGGCCGTCGAGCGGGTGCTGGCGGCCGGAGGAAGTGCAATCTACCTGGTGCCCGAGGTCGCGCTCACGCCGCAGACGGTGGCCCGGCTGCGCGGACGCTTCGAGGCGGCCGGTCATCGCACGATCGTCTGGCACAGCCACCTGAGCGAGGGCGAGCGGTTGGATGGCTGGACGGCGCTGGCCTCGGGGCAGGCGAGGGTGGTGGTGGGGGCGCGCTCGGCGGTCTTCGCCCCGGTGCGAGACCTGCGCCTCATCGTCGTGGACGAGGAACACGAGCCGGCCTACAAGCAGGACGAGACGCCCCGTTACCATGGCCGCGACGTCGCGGTGTATCGGGCGAAGCTGGCCAACGCCACCTGTCTGCTCGGCTCGGCCACGCCCTCGCTCGAGACATTTTCCAACGTGCGCGGCGGCAAATACCGGCTCGACGTGCTCACGAAGCGCGTGGACGACAAGCAGCTGCCCGACTTTCAGATCGTCGACATGCGCATCGAGGTGATGCGGCAACGCGGACTCGTGACGCTGTCGCGCCTGCTCGTGAACCACATGCAGGCGCGCTTCGAGCGGAAGGAGCAAACGATCCTGTTCATCAACCGCCGCGGCTACTCCTCGAGCATGCAGTGCCGCAAGTGCGGCCACGTCGAGGAGTGTCCGCATTGCAGCGTGGCGATGACCTATCACAGGGCCGACGAGACGCTGAAGTGCCACCTTTGCGGCCACGAGCGCGGCTCGCCCGCGGTGTGCCCGAGTTGCGCCGCCCCCGACATCCGGTGGCGCGGCCTCGGCACGCAGCGCGTCGAGGAAGCGGTGCGCCGCGTGCTGCCCCGTGCGCGGCTGGAGCGGGTGGACACCGACACGATGGCGAAGCGGCACCGGTTCCGCGAGATTCTGTCCGATTTCCGCGCCGGCAAGATCGACGTGCTCATCGGCACACAGATGATCGGCAAGGGCCTCGATTTCCCGAACGTCACGCTGGTCGGCCTCGTGGACGCCGACCTCTCGATGCACGTGCCGGATTTTCGCGCCAACGAGCGCACCTTCCAACTCCTCGTGCAGGTGGCCGGACGCGCCGGACGCGGCGACCGGGCGGGGGAGGTGGTCGTGCAGACTTTCACGCCCAAGGCCGATGCCGTGCAGTTTGCGAAGAGCGCCGATTTCAACGGCTTCGCCGAGGCCGAGCTGCATGTGCGGCACCGGTTCCAGTATCCGCCCTACCGGCACCTGATCCACCACCTCTTCCGCGGACCAAACCCGGAGAAGATCAAGTTCTTCGCCGAACACTGGGTGAAGCAGGTGGAGAAAGCCCTCGGCAACACCGTCGAGCTGCGCGGCCCCACGCCGTCGCCGATCGAGAAGGTGAAGGA
>JAUPWC010000396.1 GCA_030916665.1 Verrucomicrobiota bacterium | reverse complement strand
CGCTCTCGCGGGCGCCGCCGGCCTCCTGCGCGGCCAGGGGGCCGCACCGCGCGAGCTGATCCTGCAGGAGGATTTCTCCCGCCACGCCGTCTATACCAAGGAGCCGCTGCCCCTGCAACCCGGCTGGAGCGCGCGGGTGGCTCACGGAACCTGGACCCGCACCGCCGAAGGCGTGCAGAGCACATGGGAGAAGGGACACAGTCCGGTCCTCGTGCTGGAGGGCGAGTTTGGCGACTGCATCATCGAGGTGGATTTCCGCTATCGGGCCGAGCCGGGGAAATGGGCGGCGTGCCGCGTGTCGGCGACCAACCCCATCCTGTTTCCCCGCGGCTACGCGGCGTCGGCGTGGGCCAACGTGGACTTCAAGTCGCGCGGACGCGGCCTCGTGCTTGAAAACGACGTTTGGAGCGGTCCCATCGCACGCGTGGCCTACAAGAAGGCGGAGTTCGCCCCGGATGTCTGGCACACGCTGCAACTCCGGCTGATCGGGCGGAAGGGCTCGGCCGCTTGCAATGGCGTGCGCGTTTCCGGTTCCCACGACCGCTTCGATCTGCCGAAGACGACCATCTGGCTCGGCACGGGCCAGAGCCCGCACGAATTGCGCAACCTGCGCGTCTATGCGGTGCGCCCGATCCCCTCGGCGCCGGCGGCCACCACGCCATGAGCCCTTCCCTATCTCTCTTCGCGAAGACGCTCCGCCTCGCCTCGTGGCTGGGGGCAGGCCTCTGCCTCGTGCCGAGCGCAATGCCCCAGGCGGTAGAGCCCGGCGAACTGCTGCTCGCCGAGGACTTTCGCCGCCACGATTCTTACACCAGGGAGCGGCTTCCGCTGAGCCGCGGTTGGCAGGCGCGCGTCGCCCACGGGATTTGGACGCGGACGCCCGACGGCGTGCAGAGCCTCGAGACGCCGGGACACCAGCCTGTGCTGGTTGTCGAGGGATCATTCGGTGACGTCGTCGTCGAGTTGGAGTTCCGCTATCACGCCGAACCCGGCAAATGGGCCGCCTGCCGCGTGTCCGCCACCCATACCGAGCTCCAGCCTCGCTCGTATGCGGCGTCGGTGTGGGCGAACGTCGACTACCACTCGCGCGCCGTGGGCCTCATCCTCGAACATGACCAGTGGTCCGGCACGGTCACGCAGGTGGCACGCACGATGACGGAGATCACGCCGGACACCTGGCACAAATTTCGTTTCACGATCGTCGGCGACCGCGCAACCGCTTCCCTCGACGGCAAGGAGATCAAGGGCAGCTTCCCGACTTTCGCCGGCCCAAAAAACTCCCTCTGGCTGGCCACCGGACTCAGCGCGCATGAGTTGCGTCGGCTCCGCGTTTATGCCGCGCGACCTGCGGCCGGATCGGTGGCTGCGCACCCGCTCAACGGCATAAGCGGTGCCGGCCTTCCCCGCTCGGAATTGCCCGTCACGGTGGCCGAGACCCGATCGCCGGCTTCTGATTCCTTGGCCGCGCCGCCGCAGTCAGCGGCCCATTTCCAACCCCAAACGAAACCATGAATACGTATCGTCAAATCACGCGCAGCCATCGCCCTCTCGGGCTGGGCCTGTTGCTCATGCTGGGCACATCGCTGAGTGCCCAAACCTCCAACGCTCCGGCTCCCGCGGGTTCGACGCCCGATGACGAAGTCGTGCAGCTCTCCCCTTTCGTGGTCGAGGCGGAATCGGGCTGGTCCGCCAATGAGACGCTCTCCGCCACCCGCACGAAGCAGGCCCTGAAGGATGTGCCGATCAACATCGACGCCATCACCGCCGACTTCATGGAGGACCTCAACATCGGCCGGGCGGACGAGGTGATCAGCTTCATCGCCGGCGTCTTCGTCCCCGGCTTGATGGAAAATGACAACCAGCAGGACAACCTGGCCTTTCGCGGTCTGGCGCAGCGCGGCAATCTCAGTCGCAACTATTTTCGCTGGTATGCCCCCTCGGACACTTACAACGTGGAACGTATCGACTTTGGCAAGGGTTCCAATTCGCTGATTTTCGGCGAAGGCGAGCCCGGTGGCCAGGGCACCGTCTTCACGAAACGCGCCCAATTCCGCAATTTCGGCAAGCTGTTCATGCAGGTGAACGACGAGGGCGCCTATCGCGTGCAGCTGGATCTCAACCGCAAGCTGCGCGACAACCTCGCGGTCCGGTTCAATGCGGTGGAGCGCATTGAGAAAACCTTCCAGGATGCCTCCAAGTTCGGCCTCAGTGGCATGACGGGCACCGTCACCTGGGAACCGTTCAAGGACACGCAAATCCGCGTCGAGTATGAAAAGGGCGACTTCGAGAGTTCCCGTGGTTACGCCGGCGTGAGCATCCGTGAAATCTCCGGCCGCTCCCGCGCCTTTCAGGGCGGCGTGACCTACACCTCGGACAACGAATACTTCTACTCGGCCGCCACTTCGCGGCCGCTGGTGCCCAACACCGACTTCACGCACCCGGCCGTAAATGGCGTGACGGTCTATCGCCTGCGCTCCGCCAACCCGGATCTCGCCTCGGGAAATCGTCCGTCCGGCGCGACACTATCGCTGCTCGAGGGGAGCTACATCGATGTCATCATGAGGAATGCGGCCGGCCAAAATGTGGGCGTCAAGCGCTTCGACGGTCTGCCGAAGCACTACAACATCCGTGGTTCCTTCGACCGGCAAGGCCGGCCGTTCACCGCCTTTACCACGACCATCGAGCAAAAGATCGGCGACGTCGCCCTGGAACTCGCCTACAACCGTCAGGCGCAGCAGCAAGAACGCACGGACAACGTCTTCTCCAACACCATCGGCGTGGAGGTGAACGGGCGTCCGTTCATCGAATCAACGCTGGACAACAAGACTTTCGAGACCCTGACGCACGCGTTCCGCGCGACGGCGGTCTATAACTGGGATCACTTCAAGAATTTCCAGCAGCTGATCGTGGTTTCCGCCGAGTATCTGGAGGACAACGTCCTCAACAACCGCTGGATCTACGCCAACACCGCATTCGTCGATCAGGGGCTGGCGACCGATCTTAGCAGTCTGGATCGTGCCCGTATCCGCCTGTATCTTGACGACCCGCAGTTCTACTCGCGCGAACTCTTCGACCGTCTCAAGGCCCCCGTGATGCCCACGCTCCCGGGCTTGGTCACGATCAAGCCCATCCGCCGGCAGGACTTCATCTCCGCGGACGCCCGCTCCGGTGATGGCACGCGCTGGCGCCAGGCGTCTGCCGCGTCGGTTTCCATGTCCGGCAATTACTTCGGCGGGAAACTCCAGTCACTGGTCGGCCTGCGCCGCGATTTCAACCGCGTGTGGGATTGGAAATCGCCCCGCCGCGAGGGACCGTATCGGGAGGACGTCTTCACCGTGGTGAAGAACAAGGCCGAAGCCGGGGATTACGTGGAGAACAAGAATCTCCGCACCGCGACGACAAGCATCTCCACGGGTCTCACCTATCGCCTCACGCGCAACATCAACCTCTACGGCACGTATTCGGAATCGTTCCTGTTCCAGGATGCCTTCACCTTCGATAAGGTGCGCATCGGACCCGCCCAGGGCGAAACCAAGGAGATCGGCATCAAGGGTAACCTCTGGGACGACCGTTTGGCCGTCACCTTCGGCATGTTTGAGATCGACCGCGTCAACTCCATCAAGAGCTTCGACGGCGTTGGACCCGACCTGAATGCCGACGAGTTGGAGGATCTAATGAATCCCAACAACATCCTTCCGACGGATCCCCAATGGAAGGGCGCGATGCGCGACCGCAACAGCGCCTCGCGCAACTATCTCTCCACGGAGAGCTCGAAGGGCTTCGACGTCACCCTGATGGCGCGGCCGTTGGACGGCCTGCAGCTTCGCCTCACGCTGGCCATGGCTGACGTGAAAGGTGTGCCGGATCTGGGCTCGCTGCGGGGCTACTACGATGCCGCCGTGACCCGGGGCAACGAAAGCCCGGTGCTGCTCGCGGACGTCAAGCAGTTGCTCGAAATGATCGACCTGCCGAATCGCCCGACGGGCGCGCGCGCGGCCAAGTGGTCTGCCTCGTGGGTGGCCGACTATTCATTCTCACGCGACGCCGGCCGGATATTGCGGGGCGTGCGCGTCGGCGTGAATGGTTCTTGGCGCGATAACTACCTGCTCGGCCGCACCGCCAGCGGTCTCGACGTCGAGGGTGGCCAGACCCACCTCGTCAATGCCTACATCATGCGCGACCAGAAGCTCTGGGGCCAGAAGGTGCGCGTGCGCCTGGGCGTCAAGAACCTGACCGACCTCGAAAACGGCGACTACCGCAAGACCAGCTTCGGCACGCTGAGCAACGGCGATGTGGCGTACCGCTTCTCGTACGTGATGCCACCCATGTACGACCTCTCGGTCACGTGGGATTTCTAATCCGCATAAATTCCGCCGCCCGGTTGAGCTGACCGGGCCGCGAATCTGACCACAATTGCGATCCGGATGGTCCTATTATACAGGGTAGCGCCGCCCAGGATCGTTTGGGGGAGGGGAGGAGTGGCAGCCGAAAGGCCTGCTGCGCCTCCCCTCTTCCTTGTTTCTGGACCGGCGTATCGGGGCGAGGGTATACCTCGCGTCGCATCGGAGCGGAGTTGCCGCAATGCGGCCTACAGGAGGACGGCAACACCTTCGCCGACGCTGACCTTGGGATTCGAGGGCTGCTTTACGTTCGCGGGTGCCACGGTTTTCGGCGTACCACGATTTACAGCGATGAATATCAGCACGGGAGCGCCGCGAGGCTTTCGTGACCTGCCACCAGCTTGGTTTGCTGAATTGCACGACGACTGCTCCCCATGAAATTGCTCGCTTCTTCTCTGCTCGGAATAGCGTCGGTCACGGCTGGCTTCGCCCACAACACTCCAGCGTCCGAACCGTGGCGGCCCACGGCTTACGCTGACCGGCTGACCCACGCGCCGCGGCCGCTCCCGGATCGGATCGTGCTGACGTGGCGTCAGGACCCCGCGACCACGCAGGCCGTCACGTGGCGCACCGATGCTTCGGTAGTCCAAGGCGTGGCTGAAATCGCTCTGGCCAACGAACAGGGGCGCGAGCTTCGGGCGCGCGCGGTGCCGGCGGTCACGACGGAATTCGAATCCAATTTCGGTCCGGCGAATTTCCACACCGCGGAGTTCACCGACCTGATGCCCGACACGCTGTATGCGTATCGCGTGGGCGACGGAGCCAACTGGAGCGAGTGGTTTCAGTTTCGCACCGCGAGCCGGGCGGCCCGGCCATTCAGCTTCATCTATTTCGGCGACGCGCAGAATGACATCAAGACGCACTGGTCGCGCGTCTTCCGTGAGGCCTTTCGCGAGGCGCCGCGCGCCGCGTTCACCCTCCACGCCGGCGACCTGGTCAGCGAAGGCAACAATGACGAGCAATGGGGCGAATGGTTCGGGGCCCCGGCCTGGGTCAACGCGACGATTCCCGTCGTTGCCACCCCGGGTAATCACGAATACCGACGTGCCGATGAACGGGACGAAAAGTCGCCGCGGGTAATCAGCCGGCACTGGCGTCCGCAGTTTGCCCTGCCCGAGAATGGCCCGGCCGGCGTGCCCGAGTTAATTGAGACGACCTACTTCTTCGATTACCAGGGCGTGCGCATCATTTCGCTCAATTCAAACACCCGCCAGGCCGAGCAGCAGGCCTGGCTGAGGGAAGTGCTGAGCCGGAATCCCCAGCGCTGGACGATTGTGACCTTCCACCATCCGATCTTCTCGCCGGCACGCGACCGGGACCACGCCAGCCTGCGGGCGGCGTGGAAGCCCCTCTTCGACGAGTTCAAGGTGGACCTTGTCCTGACCGGCCACGATCACACCTACGCGCGCAGCGGCGATCTCGGTGCCCGCATCCCGGTCGGCACGGTCAACGCCAAGCCAGGTTACCAGCAGAGCTACGATCCCGCCATCGGCACCGTTTACGTGGTGTCGGTAAGCGGGCCCAAGATGTATAAGCTGACCGGGGGTGAGTGGGCGGTGCGAACCGCCGAGAACACGCAGTTGTTCCAAGTCGTCACGGTCAACGGCGATGAACTCCGGTTTGAGGCGCGCACCGCCGTCAACCGCCTGCACGATGCCTTCACCCTGCGAAAGCGCCCGGGCCAGGCCAACGAGATGAACGAGCATCTGCCGCCGCAATCCGCTCGCTCCCCGTGAGCGGGCCGCCGCCGGGGCGGCTACGCTTTAATTGCCGCCTCCGTGATTGGCCGCGTGGCCTGCGGCGGGAGAGCGGGCCTCCGCTCCCTGTGCTCCCGATTGCTCCCGCGCAGGATTAGGTAAGGCCGGGCCGAAACCGGCATCCGGTTTAGTGGGAAAGGCTCTGACTCTGCGTTTCGATGCGCAGAACGTGGGCGAGCGCATCATCCAGGGCCGGTAGTTCGAGGGTGAGGACGCCATTCTCGTTTCGCCAGGCCAGCGGTTCTGCCCGGCCGAGCAAGGTGATCTCCGACCCCGGTTTGGCGGCGACGGAGGTCAGCTGAAAGCTGGAGTTGTCAGGTTTCCGCAGGAGAACGGCATACACGTGGCGGCCGTCGCGGGAGGTGGTGAAGCGCACGTGTTCCCCCTCCTTCCAGAGGTCGCCGCGGCGAATGTCGGTGTCCCAAATGGCTTCACCGTTTACCTTCAGCCAGGCGCCGACCTGCTCAAGCTGGCGGATCGCCTCGGGGTGGAACTCGCCGGCGCCGTTGGGACCGATGCCCACCATGAAATTGCCGCCCTTTGCAACGGAGTCGACGAGGTTGTCCACGACCCATTTGGCGCCCTTATGCTGGGTGGCTTCTCCTTCCCACGAGAAGTTGCGACCGAGCGGATAGATGACCATCCAGGGAAGACCGGTGGCCTGCTCGGACGGCACGGTGCGCTCAGGGGTGTAGTAGTCGCCGTAGTTGCCGATGCCGCGATTGCGGATCATCACATCGGGCTGCCACTGGCGCACGAGCTTCATGGTTTCCCGCAACTGCGGCCAGACCTCGCCGCCGAGTTGGATGTCGAGGCAGAGCATGTCGATCTTGCCATACTGCGTCAGCAACTCGTGCAGCTGCTCGCGGTGGCGCGACATCATATGCGTGATCTCGTCCGGCGTGGGGTCGGGGAAGAGCACGGCCGAACGCTTCTGCCGCTCCTCGAGCGATTTCACGCTCTTGGAGCTCACGTTTTGAATCGGGTGCCGCCCATAGGGGCGGAAAGAGACGTCATACCAGTCGGAGTGAGAGAAATAGAGGTTGATCTTCAGCCCGTGCCGGCGGCCGGCGTCGGTGAGCTCGCGGATGATGTCCCGCTTGAAGGGCGTCTCCATCACGCTGTAGGCCACATCGCACGGCTCGATGAAGGGCTTTCCCGGGATGCTGAAATTCGGCCGCTGTTTCACCCGCGTCTTGGTGTCCCAGAGCGAGAAGCCCTCGTGGTGTTTCGTCGTGATGGCGAAACACTGGAAGCCGGCGCGCTGGAAGAATTTCATCCAGCCGTCGGCGTCGAACTTCGTGGGGTTCCAGTGCTGGTGGGACTCGAGCCACTTCTGCCGCTCCTCGTCGGACTGCTCAAGGAAGGTCCATGATTCGCGCGCGTGCGGCAGCAGGGAGTATAGCCCCCAGTGGATGCGCACGCCGTATTTCATGTTGCGAAACGCCTGGTGGGCCGCGGCGGACGCGTGGCGGTAATCCGACTGGGGCACCTCTTCGACGTAGGATGCATTTCCTTGGCGCACGCTCTCGGGCAGCCGGAGGGTGCTTTCGCGGTCGGGGGTGGCGGCGGAGGCGGCCAGACTGGTGGCCAGGAGGGCTGTCACCAAGAGGGGGGCGTGAGGGGATGGCATGGGGAAACGGCTCAGTTGTGCGGCGAAACAGAATAGCTGGCGCCCGCGGCGACGTCGAACTCGATGACCCCGGCGGCGATCGCGCGGGTGGTGACCGGCTCGCCGTCGTTGCAGATGATGACGGCCTGGGGTGTTCGCAGGCGGCACACGCCGGCGCGGGACGCCCGGATTTCCGCGGAGGCCAGACGGCCGTCGCGCCAGGCGACGTCCACGCCATAGCCGCCGCGGGCGCGGAGGCCGCGGAGCGTGCCGGTGGCCCAGGCGCGGGGCAGCGCGGGGAGCAGCTCGATTTCGCCCGCGTGCGACTGCATGATCATCTCGACCATACCGGCCGCGATGCCTTGGATGGCCTGATTGCCTTCCATGGACGGCACGCGATCGCTGTCCTCCGGGGCTGGATGCTTCGAAATGCTGGTCTGGAGGTGGCGGATAAGTTCGTGACAACGCTCGGCGTCGCCGAGGCGGGCGTGCAGGTTGATCTTCCACGCGCCGGTCCAGCCGGCGGGGTCGTCGCGGATCACGAGCGTTTTCCGCACGGCCTCGGCCAGCTCGGGTGTGCCGCGTCGGGTGATCTGATTGCTGGGGTAGAAGGCATAGAGGTGCGACACGTGGCGATGCTTCGGGTCGAACTCCTTCCAGGGTTTGAGCCACTCCATGAGCGTGCCGTCGGCGCGCACCAGGTGCGGGGCGAGGCGCGGGAGGGCGGCGTTGAGCTCGGCCTGGAGGGCATCGTCCACCTGCAGTTCCCGCGCGGCGGCGAGGGTCCAGGTGAAGACATCACGCAGCAACTGGTTGTCGATGGCGCAGCCCATCGTGATGGAGTTGCGCACGCCCTCCTTCGGATTCGGCTGGCCGTCGTGCAGCAGCGCGCGTCCGTTCACGAGCACGAAGCCGTTTTCCGGGGAGCCGGACGGCGAGGGGACGAGCCAGCGGTGGGTCGGCTCCTCGACCAGCATGTCCAAGCCGAATTCTGCCGCGCCCTTCAGCAGCGGGTAGATGCGCCGCAGGGTGGCGGGATCCGGGTTATAGAGGTAGTGCTCCCAGAGGTGTTGCGTCAACCAGACGCCCATCAGGGGCGCCATGCCATGGAAGACGCGGTCGGTCATGGCGGTGTTCATCCAGACGTCGGTACCGTGGTGGGCCGTCCAGCCGCGGGCGCCATAGTTGCCACGGGCGGTGCGCGCGCCGCTGGCCGCCAGATCCTCGACAAAGCTGAAGAGGGACTCGACCGTGCTGGGCAGGCCCGTGGTCTCGGCGGGCCAGTAGCATTCCTGGATGTTGATGTTGAGCGTCCAGCGTCCGCGCCAGCGACCCTTGAGGTCATCGAGCCAGATGTTGTGGTTGTTGAACGCCATCGTGCCGGGCCGCGAATCCGCGATCAGCAGGTAGCGGGCGAACTGGAAGTATTGGGCGGTATAGAGCGGATCGGCCGCGCCGGCGCGGATGCGGTCCATGCGCGTGGTCGTGTCGTCCTGCGCGGCCGCGGTTCCACCCAGGTCGAGGCGGCAGGCGCGAAAAAGTGGCTGATAGTCCAGGATGTGCCGTTGCTTCAATTCGGCGAACGACCGCCGGGCGGCGTCGCGGATGTAGCCGGCGCAGCGGGCGTCGGGGTCGGCCGAGATGTCATTCCAATTTACGTAATTGGTGGCGCCGGCGAGGATGAGGGTGACGGCATCGGCGTGCTCGACCCGCACGCTCGTGCCGCTGGCATCCCGCACGATGCGCGTCGTGCCCCCATCGGCCATCACGCGCAACCGACCCTGCCAGCGCATGCGGCTCGGGACCTCGGGATTCGGCTCCGAGACGCCGCCTTGGATGAGGATCGTGTCGGCACCCAGTGCACTCTCGGTCGTCGAGGTATGCAGGCTGCTTAGTCCGGCCGTGAAGGTCAGGCTTCCGGGCTGGTCCGCGCTGAGGCGCATCACCACGACCTGGTCGGGGTAGCTCGCGAAAGCCTCCCGACGGTAGGTGGTGCCGCCGATGCGGTAGGTGACGCGGGCCACGGCCTCGTCGAGATCGAGGTCGCGCCGGTAATCGCTGGCTTCGTCGTGGCCGTCGAAGCGCAGGTGCAGCCGGCCCATCGCTTGGTAAGTCTGCACAAAGGGCAGGGGATGGCTCAACAGGTTGGCCGCCAGCTCGGCCGCCTCTCCGAACTTCTCCTCGGCGATCAGCTTCCGGATCTCGGGCAGCGAGGGGAGGGCCTTCGGGTTCACCGCGTCGTAGGGTGAGCCGGTCCAGAGGGTCTCGTCGTTAAAGGGAATGATCTCGTCCTTCACTCGTCCGTAGAGCATCGCCCCAAAGCGGCCCGTGGCGATGGGCACGCCCTCCCAGAAGCGGGTGGCGGGGGTGCGATACCACCAGCTCATCAGTTGCGCCGGCGGCGTGGCCTGGCCGCTCAGCCGCGCATCTCCGGGCAAGTTTTCCGGGTTGCCGTGGGCGATGGCGCGGGCGACCAGTTGTTCCTCGGTGGGCGTCGCATTCCGGGCGGCGGCCGGGGGCAGCAGGGTGGCGAGGGCGCAGGCGGCGAGGCTACAGGAGAGCGCACTCCGCCGGAGGAGGGCAGGGGCAGGCGGCATCATGGCGGGGAAATGGGTCAGGATTTGCGCGGTAGGGCGCGGGTTGCGCCGCCGGAAATGCCGCCGTCCACGAGCAGCGTTTGAGCGGTGATGTAGGCGCTGGCGTCGGAGGCAAGAAACACGACGGCGCCGTCGAGGTCGGCGGGCTGGCCGGGGCGCTTGAGCGGGATCCGATCACAGAGGTAATCCACCCACTCCTGATTTTCATACATCACCGCGTTTTGCGCCGTCTTGAACCAGCCGGGAGCGAGGCAGTTGACGGTGATTCCATGCGGGCCCCAGTCGTCGGCCAGGCTCATGGTGAGCTGCTTCACGCCGCCGCGGCTCGCGCCGTAGGGGGCGAGACCGGCGTAGCCCGCCACGCAGGTCACGGACCCGATGTTTATGATCCGGCCGTATCGCCGCGTAATCATGTGGCGCGCGACGGCCTGCGCCACGAAGAAGGTGCCGCGCAGGTTGGTGTCGAGGATGGTGTTCCAGTCGTCCCAAGTGACGTCGAGCGCGGGCTTGCGGATATTGCAGCCGGCGTTGTTCACCAGAATATCAATCCGGCCAAAGTGGGCGACGGCGGCATCGGCCATGGCCGTGATGCTGCGGGGATCGCGCACATCCAGCGCCAGCGGCAGGACGCGGCGGCCCAAAGGCGCCAGTTCGCTGATGAACGGCGCCAGTTTGGCCGCGTCGCGACCCGTGAGCACGAGATCGGCCCCGGCGCGGGCGAGCGCCCGGGCGAAATACTGGCCGAGGCCGCGGGTTGCGCCCGTGACGAGCGCAACCTTGTTGGTGAGGTCGAAGAGCGGGGAGTTCATGCGGAGGCTTCGGGAGTGAGAATCACCTTCAGCAGGCCCGGCTCGCGTCGATGGAGCCGGTCGAACCACGCCGGGCCCTCGCGCAACGGGGCGACCGCGCTCAACAGCGGCTTGGCGGAGATCTGGCCGCGGGCCATCATGTCGAGGCAGGCCGGGTATTCGCCAGCGGAGGCGCAGGAACCGTGGATCGAGAGCTCGCGGGTCACCACCACCTGCAAGGGCAGCGGCACTTGGGGGGTCACGTTTCCGACGAGAGTCACGCCGCCGCCTTTGCGGGCTGCGCGCAAGGCCAGGTCAACCGTCGCTGCGACGCCGACGGCCTCGAATACATGGTCGAAGCCGCGGCCACCGGTCCGCGCTAGCAGCGCGTCCAAGGCGCGGTCGCCGGCGGTATTCACCGTGTCGTCCGCCCCGAGGTCCCGGGCCTGCTGCAGCCGGTCCGGCGCCGTGTCCACCGCGACGATGTGGCCATAGCCGGCGAGGCGCGCCGTCTGCAGCAGCGCCAAACCGATCATGCCGCATCCGATGATGAGAGCCGAGTTGTTAAGCTGGACCCGGTGGCGGCGCACCGCGTGGAAGGCGATCGTGAACGGCTCGATCAGCGCCGCCTCGGCGAACGAAAGACTCGCTGGCAGCCGGTAAAGGATGCGCTCGGGCACCACGACGTAGTCGGCGAAGGCGCCGGGCTGGCGGTATTCCTCGCAGGACACCCCGAGCACGCGGCGGTGATGGCAGAGGTTAACCTCTCCCCGCCGGCAATGCTCGCAGTGCCCACAGTAAATGGTGGAATCGAATGTCACGCGGTCGCCTTCCTGCCAGGCGGTGACGCCCGGTCCTGCCGCCGCGATGACGCCCGCGGCCTCGTGCCCCATTACGATCGGTGGTCGGCGTCGCCCCGTGGAGCCGTCCATGCCGTGGACATCGCTGCCGCAGATACCGCAGGCTTTGACGGCCACGAGCACCTCCCCCGGACCGGCCTTCGGAGCCGGGATTTCCTCGAGGCTGAACCTCATCGCGTCGGTCAGGATCAATGCTTGCATCGGGTGAATCGGGGAGTGGGGTGCCGACAGGCACATCAAGGGTTGACCACAACCGATATATGAAGCGATATATAGTCAAATGGAATCGAATCGATTCGGTAATTTTCGCTTCATGACGACGGATCACCCTCGCCGCGGGTCGCTGGCCTATAAAATTCCCCGCCGCTTCGCGGTTGGGACCTGGTGCTGCGCGTTGGTTCTGGGGTGGGGTGGGCCGCTCACCGCTGCGGAGGAGCGCGGCGCTCCTGGGACGCCGGGTGCCACACTTTGGTTCTCGGCTCCCGCCGAGGGCTGGACCGACGCACTGCCGCTCGGCAATGGCCGGCTCATGGCAATGGTTTTTGGCCATCCGTTGTCGGAGCGCGTGGCCCTGAACGAAGACACCCTGACCTCGGGCGAGCCGCCTGCTGATTACCGCGGGGTGAATATCCGGCCCCGACTCGCCGAGGTTCGGGCATTGCTGGCTGCGGGTAGGAATGCGGACGCCGACACACTGATCTCCAGGCATTGGCTTGGCCGAAACCAGCCCTGCTACCAACCCTTGGGCGACTTGTGGCTCGATTTCCCCGCCGCGGGTGATCCGACGGGCTACCGCCGCTGGCTCGATCTCGCCACGGCCACGACCCATGTGGTGTTCGAGTGCGACGGAGTGCGGCAAGAGCGCGAGGCGTTTATCAGTCATCCGGACCGGGTGTTCGTGATGAGCCTCCGGGTCAACCGGCCGGGCGCGCTCGAATTCGGTGTGCGGTTCACATCGCCGCACCCGACGGCCCGAAGCATCGTCGACGGCAAGAGACTCATCTTGCGCGGCCAGTTGCCCGGCTATGTGGGCCGCCGCCCGCTCGAAACCGTCGAAGCCTGGGGGGACCAGGCCAAATACCCGGAGAACTTCACGCCCGACGGCCGGCGCAAGCCGCACGCCGCGCAGGTGCTGTACGGCGCACCGGTCAAGGGGCGCGGGATGTTTTTCGAGGTTGCGCTCGTCGTCGAGACCGACGGCCTGATCACGACCACGCCGGAGGGTGGCTGCCGGATCACCGGGGCCACGCAGGCGGTGCTGCGGCTCGCGGCGGGCAGCAGTTTCAATGGCTACGATCGCAGCCCGAGCCGCGAGGGCGCGGATCCGGCGCGGCGGGTGGCCGTGGACCTGGCGCTGGGCCAGGGCCGGGACTTCGCGGCCTTGCGCGACCGGCATGTGGCCGACTATCGGACCCTCTTCGACCGGGTCTCACTGCACTTGGCTGGCGCGTCGGAAAAGTCCAAACTGCCCACCGACGCGCGGGTCGCGGCCTTCCGCGAAACGGGAGACCCGGGCCTCGCGGCGCTGCTGTTCGACTACGGCCGTTACCTGATGATCGCCGGTTCGCGACCCGGCTCGCAACCGCTTAACCTGCAGGGCAAGTGGAACGATCAGGTGATCCCTCCGTGGGCCAGCAGCTACACCCTGAACATCAACACGGAAATGAACTATTGGCCGGCGGAAGTCACGGGCCTCTCGGAACTCCAGGACCCGCTCTTCGCCATGATGCGCGAACTCGCCGTCACGGGCGCCAGCGCGGCGCGGGACATGTATGGCCACCGCGGTTGGGTCGTGCACCACAACACCTCGTTGTGGCGGGACAGCTTCCCGGTCGACGGCGTTGCGCGCACCTCCTTCTGGAACGGCGCGGCGGCCTGGTTGTGCAGCCACCTCTGGGAGCGCTGGCTCTTCACCGGCGACGAGACTTTCCTGCGCGAGACGGCTTATCCGCTGATGCGCGGCGCCGCGCAGTTCTACGCGGACTGGCTCGTGCCCGATGCGGATGGGAAGCTCGTCACACCGGTCAGCACCTCACCCGAGAATGCCTTCATCGGGCCCGATGGTCGTGTCGCGTCGGTCTCCCCGGGATGCACCATGGATCTCGCGCTGGTTCGCGAGTTGTTTTCCCGGACGGTGGAGGCGGCGGAGCGGCTGGGCGTGGACCAGGCGTTGACGGCTGAACTGCAGGACAAGCTGGCGCGGCTCGCCGGCT
>JAUPWC010000395.1 GCA_030916665.1 Verrucomicrobiota bacterium | reverse complement strand
TCCCTTCGGCGTGCAGGAGCTGTGGGGCATCGCCGCCCGCGGCAACTACGACCTCACGCAACACGCTAACGCCTCCGGCAAGCCGCAGGAGATCTTCGACGAGACCACCAAGAAGAAGTTCGTCCCGCACGTCATCGAGCCCGCCGTCGGCACCGACCGCATCTTCCTCGCCGTGCTCACCGCCGCCTACGCGGAGGAAGACGTGAAGGACGAGAAGGGCAACGTCGAGAAGCGCACCGTGCTCCGCCTCTCGCCGCGCATCGCCCCGGTCAAGGTCGCCGTGCTCCCGCTGCTCAAGAACAAGGAGCAGCTCACCGACCGCGCCAAGGCCCTCTACGCAAAACTGAAGCGCAACTACGCCGTGCAATACGACGACGGCGGCGCCATCGGCAAACGCTACCGCCGCCAGGACGAGGCCGGCACGCCCTGGTGCGTGACCATCGACTTCGACACCATCGAGAAACCCGGCGACACCTTCACCCTCCGCGAGCGCGACTCCATGACCCAGCGCCGCATCACGGAAGCGGAACTCTTCGCCCTCCTCGCCGAGCACGTGTATTGAGCAACCGCAGCGCGGCGCATCCAACCGCACGTCGTCACCGCACCACGCCATGCCCTACGCCACCGGTCCGGCTTCATCCATCGCGCTCGCCGACCTCTCCGAGTGGTTGGACGATTGCGACTCGGAAACCGCCTACCGTGGTCGTGAGTGTTTCAAGCAAGGCCACGTGCGCAACCTCCGGCTCGACGGAATCGAGATCATCGCCGACGTCCATGGTTCACGGCCCTATGAGACACGTCTGTTCTGGGATGGAGATGGATGGGATTCCGTCTGTTCCTGTCCGGTCGAGGTCGATTGCATACACGCCCACGCGGTCGGCCTCGCGTGGGTCAGACAACACGACCGCAACTCCGCCTCGCTGCCACCGCGCGGCTCGCCTCCGCCCGCCATCCCCGGGGTGACCACTGGCGCCGCCCTGCTCGCACAGCAGGCGGACCCGGTCGCGCCTGGCGACAAGAAAAAGAAGAGCTCCTTCCGCGAGGAATGGGGGCACAAACTCGCCGAAAAACTCGGCCGTGCCATCACGCTCGATGAAGCGCACCTGCTCGGTCAGCTCTCCGCCTTGTTTCACGATTTCAAATCCCATCCCGGCTGGCTGAGTGCACATAGCCTGACCAAACACGGGTTCCCCGTGTCCGCCGAGGCTTTGGGTGGCGGCAGCGCGGCTTTCAGCGGATGGCTCGATCCCGCTCATCCCCCAGCCGATCCGTGGGCGCTCTGGCAATACATCGCCTTCGATTGGGAGCGGAGCGGCCGCCCCATCCCCGAGATCTTTCGCCCGCAGACTGACACCGCCCCGCTCGCGGCCAGGCTCGAACGCCAGTTGCTGGCCCGCGAATTGGAGGACTGGAACCGCGCCCTCGCGCTCCGGCCGGGCGCCGACCCCGTCTATGGCTACCAGGTCCGGGCGCCTTTCGAGCCACCGGCCGACATCCGCCTTCGGCTCGATAGCTCCGAAGGCTTCCTGCTCGAAGTCCGGTCCGCCGCCGACAAACCGTGGAAATTCCCGACGGCCAAATGGCTTGAGTCGCTCCGCCGTGCCGGTCCGGCGGAACTCGCGCCACTGCCCGCCCCCGCCGCGGCTCTCGCCGCCACTTACGCCGCCGAGTGCCGCGACTTGGGTTACACGCCCAGCGTCCGCGGCGCCCTGCCCGAACAATTCGTCAACCGCATCCTCGCCTACGATTCCGCCCGCGCTGCCGTGTTCCTGCCCGATGGCTCGCCCTGGCGCGTCGAACCGGAGCCGCTCGCAATCCAAGCCACGGTCAATGCCACCAACCCGCAGCGCCTCGATCTCCTGCTCGTCGCGCCCGACGGCCGTTCCGCCGAGAACGCCGGTCTCCTGTTCGCCCGACCCGAGCCGCACTATCTCCACGACGGCCGCGTCTATCGCGGACCGCCGCGCGTCCCGCAGCGCCAGCTCCCCGTCGCCGCCCTGGGCAGCCCCGCCCTCGCCCACCGGCTCCGCGAAATCGGCGTCCGCCTGCCCACCTCGCTCGAGGCGCGTCTGCGCCGGGTCCGTCCCCGCCCCCTGCTCCGCTGCTGGATCGAGGCCAGCGTCTCCAGCGGCAGCTCGATTTTTAACGCCCAGCTTTTCGCCCGCTCCGACGACCCGCCCAGCCTCCAGCACTGGAGCGGTCAGGGCGGCTGGCAGTGGACCGACGACGGCGCTCCGCCCCGGCTCGGCCCGGACGATCCCATCCTCGAGTTCGATCTCACCGCCGCCAACGCCGTCGGCGCGCGCTTCGCCGATTTCAAGCTCCAGTGGAGCGGCTGGAGCGAAGCCTGGGCGCGCACCGTCACACGCGATTTCCCCGACCAGTTTCTCGACTGGCGCGCCACGCTCCCGCCTGACCTGACCATCGAGGCCCAGGGCGAACTCGCCGGACTGGCCGGCCCGCCCGTGCGCGCGCACCTGGATTTCTCCGCCCTGCCGGCCGCCGGCGAGTCCGGCCGCGACTGGTTCGACCTCACCGTCGCCCTCCGCGTCGAGGACACGACGCTCGACCCCGAGGAGGTTGCCCTGCTGCTCAAGGCCCGGGGCAAGTGGGTGCAGCTTCCCCGTCACGGCTGGCGTCGCCTCGAACTCGCCGAGTCGGCGGAGACCCGCGCGACCCTCGACCGTCTCGGTCTCGACGCCAATGAGATCGCGGCCACTGGCAAACCCATCGCCCACCGTCTCCACGCGCTCCAACTCGCCGGCGAAGCCACCGCGTTCGAATCCCACGACGCCCGGCTCGCCGCCGCCCTGCGCGAGCGCGCCAGCCAGCTCGCCACCGTCGCGCCACCGGGGCTCCCCGCCGGCCTGCAGGCCGAACTGCGCCCCTATCAGCGCGAGGGGTTTCATTTCCTCGCCCATCTCGCCGCCAACGGCCTCGGCGGCGTCCTCGCCGACGACATGGGCCTCGGCAAGACCGTCCAGACCCTCGCGTGGCTGCTCTGGCTCGCCGACGAAAAATCCCGCGCCCCCCAAGCCAATGTTCGAAATACGAACATTGCCCCCGGCTCTTCCGCAACCGATGCCACTGTTTCTCCCCCAAAAAAGCGCGCCAAGCCCAAGAACGCCTCCCAATCCAATGTTCGTATTACGAACATTGGCGGCGAAACGCCCGGGGCGGGGGGGCGGCCATTTCGCGCGCTGGTCGTCTGCCCGAAGAGCGTCGTCCACGGCTGGCTGTCCGAGACGGAGCGCTTTGCTCCCGCGCTCACCGTGCAGGCTTTCACGCCCGCGGTCGCCAAGGAACCGCAACCGCCCGGCCCGGCCGCCGGCCCCGCGCTACTCGTCACCAACTACGCGCAGCTCCGGATCAACGCCGCGTGGTTCCAGCAGCATGTGTGGGACGCTGTCATCCTCGACGAGGCGCAGTTCATCAAAAACCCCACGAGCCTGACCGCCGCCGTGGCCCGCGCCCTCGCCACCCGGCACCGGCTCGCGCTCACCGGCACACCGGTCGAGAACCGCCTGCTTGACCTGTGGAGCCTGCTCGCCTTCGCGCAACCCGGCCTGCTCGGCACCCAGGCGGCGTTCAAGCGCCAGCATCCCGACGACGATCCCGCCGCCCCCGCGCGGCTCCAGCGCCGCGCCCGCCATTTCCTCCTCCGCCGCACCAAGGCGCAGGTCGCCACCGATCTGCCCCCGCGCACCGAAGACGAGATCGTCGTCGAACTCGAGCCCGCGCAACGCAAGCTTTACGATGCCGAGCTCAAGCGCGCCCGCGCCCAGCTCCTCGGCCTGGAGACCGATCGCGCACTCGACGCCGTGCGCTTCAACATCCTCTCCAGCCTGCTGCGCCTGCGCCAGATCTGCTGCCATCCGGCGCTCGTTGATCCCGCCCACGCCGGGCTGCCCAGCGCCAAGCTCGACGCCCTGCTCGAGCGCATCGAGGAACTCGCCGAGGAGGGACACCAAGTCCTCGTGTTCAGCCAGTTCACCGGGATGCTGGACCTCATCCGCTCGCGCCTGGTGGCGGCCAACATCGGCCACCTGATCCTCACCGGCGCGACCGAAAATCGCGCAGCCCTCGTGGAGAAATTCCAAACGGACCGCACACAGACCGTTTTCCTCCTCTCACTCAAAGCGGCTGGCTTCGGTCTCAACCTCACCACCGCCAGCTACGCAATCCTCTATGATCCTTGGTGGAATCCCGCCGTGGAAGCGCAAGCCATCGACCGCACCCACCGCATCGGCCAGACGCGGCCGGTAACGGCCTACCGCCTGCTCGCCGACGACACCATTGAGCAGAAGATCCGCGTCCTGCAAAAGGAGAAGGCCGCCCTCGCCGGCTCCATCGTGCAGGAAGAGAGCCTGACCAGCGTCCTCGACCTCGAAAGCCTGAAGCAGATTTTGGGCTGAAAGACGCGATGGAACGATGCCAGTGAAGGTGGAGCCCGTGCTCCGCGCGACCTGATCGACTCGGAAAACCCGCGCGGAGCGCAGGTTTCACCCCCAGCCCGATTGGATCGTTCCGGCTAAGATCAGCCCACGTGACAAGATGTTTGGTTTTCTCTGCCACGGCCTTACTTTTGCCCACTCCGAGGCAACATATTGTATGTTGCTGCGGCCAGCTCCGTCGCGTGCAATGCTCGGTTCCTCGCATTTCATCAACAGCCGGCAATCACCGGTCGGAGTTCAGTCCCTCCTTGTTCGCCAACCATTTTACCTCTCTCCATGCCGCCCAATCCCCGTCAACCCGCCGTGCGCAGTGTCCGCACGCCGCAGGCGCTCACCGCGCTGCGCGGCTGGCTGGGCACGTTTCCCGCGGAGAAACGCGACGAAGGCGGCGACCTTTACCGCCGCAAGGCCGTGAAGGAGGTCTGGTCCGAAGCCGACCACCTCGTGAAAGCCGAGGTGGATATCGGCAGCGAGGTGCTCGGGATCACGCTTTTTCTCACGCGCGGGGCGTGGACTTCGCGTTGCTCGTGTCCGGTGCTCGACCGCTGCGAGCACGTCTATGCCGCCGGTCTCGCGTGGCTGGCCGCGGTCGAAGCCGGCCAGCTCGACGGCCGCCGGCCCACCATTCCCCTGCTGCCGGCGGATCGCACCGCCCAGACGACTAAACCTTCCGTACCCGCCACTCCGAGCAGCGAACCGGTCCTGCCGGCGAGCCTCGCGGCCTGGTTGCGCGCACTTCCCGCGCCGGGCGAAAAGCCCGCGGTCGGTCCGTTGCAGCAGGTCGCCGGCCTGCGCGTGCGGCTCGAACCCACCGGCAAGTGGCAGCTCGAGGTGCGCGTGGCCGACGAGCCGCGCTGGAAACCGCCGGCCAAGCGCCTGCTCGCCGATCTCGCCGCGTCGCGGCCCGCGGATTTCGAGCACCTGCCGGCGGCCGAGGCCGCGCTCGGCGCCGCCTTCGCCGCCGAATGCCGCCTCGATGCCCGCACGCTCACGCCCCGGTTGTCGCTTTCCGAGGAAACCGTCATCGGCCTCCTGCGCACGACCGCCGCCCGCAGCGCGATCGTGCTGCCCGACGGCAGCCCGTTCGTCGTGCAACCGGAACCGCTCGCCTTCCAGGCCAGTGCCTCGCCCGGCAAAGCCGACCGGCTCGACCTGCATCTCATCACGCCCGACGGCCGGGTCGCGACGGGTGCGCGGCTCATCGCGCCGCGACCGGAGCCGCTCTACCTGTTCGACGGTTTCGTTTGGCGCGGCCCGCCGCCGGCGCCCTCCGCCCAGTTGCCGACAGCGGCGCTCAACGACGCCCGCATTCTGCCCCGCCTGCGCGCGGCCGGCATCCGCCTCCCGGCAGGCCTGTCGGCCGAGATCCGCTCGGTCGTGCTGCGTCCGCGCCTGCGCTGCTGGCTGACGCCAGCCTACGAGGAGGACGAGCGCGACTTCCACGCGCAGCTCGTCGCCCGCGCCGAAAACCCGCCCTGCGAGCAACGCTGGACCGAGAACGCCGGCTGGCAGTGGAGCCCGCAGGGCCTGCCCCCGCCGCGCGCCTCGGGTGAACCGCTGCTCGAATTCGACCTGTCCGCCGCGCAGGCCGTGAGCGGGAGCTTCGCGTCGTTCCGCCTCGTGTGGGACGGCTGGGCCGAGGCGTGGACAAGGCCTGTGTCCGACAGTTTTCCCGACGAGTTCATCGACTGGCACGAGTCGCTGCCCGAGGACATCGAGCTGGATGTATCGCCGGAACTCGCCGCGCTGCTCGGCGCTCCGTTGCGCGCTCATTTGAAACTCGGCGTCGCCCCCGCCGGCGGCAACAAGGAGGACTGGTTCGACCTCTCCGTGGGCGTGAAGATCGAGGACACCACACTCACGCCCGAGGAGATCGCCCTGCTGGTGAAGGCCCGCGGCAAATGGGTCAGTCTTCCCAAGCACGGCTGGCGCCGCCTCGACCCGTCGCTCGCCATCGACCCGCTCGCTGCCGTCGCGCTCGAACGCCTCGGACTGAGCCTCGACGAGGTCGTCGCGACCGGTCGCGCCACCAACCACCG
>JAUPWC010000394.1 GCA_030916665.1 Verrucomicrobiota bacterium | reverse complement strand
TTTCGTCGGAATGCGGGCGGAGCGCGACGACCGCGAGCGACAGGCCGTCCCGCGCACGGGAGGCGCCAAGGGACGCGGCCTGTTCAGGAAGCGGCACGAAAAGGCCGAGACGGCCGCGCGGCAGCAGCGCCTCCGCCAGGCCGTTCAGCACGGCGGAGGGTTGCACCAGGCCCGGGCGTTCCGGCAGCCCCTTGAAGGTGCTGGAGAGACTGACGACGCGAGGCGGGCCAACGCGGTATTGGGCGACGCGGTAGTCGGTGGTCAGTTCAGCCCGCACCGGAATGAGATCCTGGGCGGGATGGTTGAGGTTTTGCACCCGCAGCTCGACGATCCAGTCCACCTGGTCGTTGCGCAGGCGGCGGCTGTAGCGGAGCCAGGCGTCGATATTGGTCATCGCCGGGGCGATGTGGGGATTCTCGATGTCTGCCACCAGCGTGTCGCCGACCAGCTGGGTCGGGTAGCCGATGACCGCCCCATCCTGCCAGCGCACGCCCGTGCCCACACCGAAGCCCTTGAAACGACCTTCGCGGAAGGTGTAGTTCGTGACGAGATTCACGCGCCAGGCCCGCTGTTCGTTGGAGACGCGCCCTTCCTGTTTCTTTTGGTTGCGGTAGGAGGAGAGCACGTTGGTCTCGATCCACTGGGAAACGGTCATCTGGTTGTCACCGGGCACCGGTGCGGCGTAGCTGATGTAGGTCGGCGGGACGGAGTTCGGATCGTTGAAGTAGCGCAGCTTGCCGACGGTGCCGTTGGGGCCGAGGATCGGGTCGACCAGGGCCCACAACGCAGCCAGCCGCGGAGCGTAGTTGTCGATGACGGTCTTCTGGTTCGCAACGTTCAGGGCGATGCGCCAGGAGGGGGTCGGATTCCAGATGAGCTCGGCCTCGGTGCCCTTGCCGAGGATGTCCTGTGAATCGCCGAGGTTGGTGATGTCGCTGCGGGCGTAATCGCCACCGGACGAAGGCGCGGTGAGGTTGGCCGCCGCGAGGGTCGAGGCCGGCACAATGGCCTTGAGCGCCTGCAGGGCCTGCATCGCAGCGGTGTAATTCGGGGTGGTGGCGCCCTGGTTGCCCAGGCGCTCCGCTTCCAGCAGGAATTCGACGGGCTTAAGGATGCCCTGGTTGACCAGCACCGAATACTTGGAGTCGGCGGCGCTGTCCGCCACCGCGGACTCATAACGGTTGAGCCGCAGGACAAACTTCGAGTCGAGGAGGTTGATCATCACCCCGTATTCCCGGGTGTTGCCGGACGGAGACGGCAGCTGCGCGCCGTAGATGTCGTTGGCTGTGGCTCCGAGGCTGAAATTTTCGGACTCGCCATAATAGGCGTTGATCCGGGCGTTGAGCGGCAGGCGGAACAAACGCTCCGGCAGCTTGGCGACGACGGACCAGGAAGTGGTGCGGAATTCGTCGTCAATGCGGCTTTGCACCGAGGTGGGCGAAGCAATGGAAGCGACGTCGGCGAGGAGGTCGGCGTTGGTGGCGGCCCGGCGGACCTCGGAGAGCACAGTGTCCTGACGCCAGCCGTAGAGGCCGATCAGATGATTGTTCAACAATGAGGCGTTCCAGGTCGCAGCCAGGGTATCGGTATCCTGGGTGGTCCGGGAGTAGTCCTCCACTTCCGCCGCGGTTTGGAGCGAAACCGTCTCGTAGGCGCGCGTGGTGGTATTGTAAGTGCGCAGGTCGATCGAGCGGCCCGGGTTCCAGAGCGGCTGGGTGGTGAGCGGGGTGAGCCGGACATTTGCCTCGGAGGTCGCACCAAGGATGGAGTCACCCAGGTAGACGATGTTGTTCACCTTGCGGCGGTTTGAGCCCTGCGGATCGGTGGCACTGAAGACGAATCCGCCGGTGGGGTTCTGGAAATACTGGCCGAGGCCGGCCGTATCCTGCTTCTGCTCGTAGCTGCTGAAGAGCGCGGTGAGCGTGTGCTTGCCGAGCCAGCGTGCGAGGCGGGAGTCGGACCACATGCGTTCTGGATCGAAGCGGGCAAAGGCCGTGGCGCGGAAAGATTCGCGCTCGTCTTCCAAGGTGCGCAGGCTGACGCGGTCCATCATGAAAGGCCGGCCGAGGTTCGGGTTGGTCTGGCCGAGGTAATCCTGCATCAGGTCGACGAAGATGCCGGCGAAGTTCTGGAACGGCACGTAGGCGCTGCGCTCATAGGTCTGCTTGTCGTAGGCCAGCTCCAGGCCGACGCGCTCGTCGAGCGCGGTCTGCTCAAAGGCCAGATTGTAGTGGGTCCACTCGTCGTTCTGGAACGCGGCATTACCCGAGATCATCTGCCGGGTGAAATCCAGCGTCGAAAGATTGGTCAGCGACGTGGGGATGAGCACCGGGTTGGTGCGCCACGGCTGCTCGGGCGAGAAATAGTTATACGCGGGCGCCGTGCCGACCCCGTCCGGATTGAGGGCCGCCAGCGGGTTGGAGATCACGGGGATGTTTGACTCGATCGCGCCACCACCGCCGACCGCCCCGCCCGGATGCACCCCACCCGGCTGGTAAACCGCGGCGATCTGCCGGGACATGTTGGGGTGGAAAATAAGGCGGGGATTCGTGGCGTTGTTGTCGTGGTAGATCACCGCATTGCGCAGGATCGCGAGGCGGACGTCGGCCGGGATCGAGGTGGTGGTGAGGTAGCTGTTGGTGTTGTTCGGCCGCCACGACTGGGCGATCGGACTGTAAACCAACGGGAAGTTGTCCGGCACGGTCAGGCCCGCGGTCGGATTGGCGGCGAGGACGGCGCGCATGCGCTGGACCATCAGCGGCTGGTTCGCAAACCAGCTGGAAATCGTGCTCGCCGGCGGGATGGTGTTGGGCCGATTGGCATCGCGGCTGCCGTCTTCCACAAAGCCGCGAATGCTCGCCCCTTTCCACGGCCGGGCCGTGAGCGCGCCGAAGTAGCGTTTGTCACTCTCGCTGGCCGGTTTTTGGTAATACTCGACATTGTCGCGCACGGCGGCCACGCGGACAGCCAGTTTGCCGGGCACCAGCACCTGATTGGCGTCCGCTTCGATGCGAAATGAACCTTGGTCGTCCACCTCGACCCGTACCTGCCTCGAATTCCTGAACTTGGCGCCCGCCAGCTGCGTGTTGACGATGCCGGCCGGACTGCCGAGGCCGAAGAGGATGGCGTTGGCGCCGCGGTTGATCTCGGTCAGGTCCGTGTTGAAGCGGTCGGACGGGATGAGCGAGAGGAAGTAGTTGCGGGTCAGGTCGGCGCCCGCGATGCCGCGCACGCGCTGCGAGCCCTGCGGGTTGATACGGGAGGTCTCATCCCCGGTCGACGTGGTGCCGGTGGTGAAGTCGGAGAAGTTGCCGTTGATGCCGCTCGACTCGGTCGAGGTGGTGAAGAGGAACAGCTCGTTGAG
>JAUPWC010000393.1 GCA_030916665.1 Verrucomicrobiota bacterium | reverse complement strand
GCATCGTCTCCGAAGGCGTGAACAACCTCCGCACCGGCGGAAAGCTGCCCGGCATCCTCCTCATCACCCACTACCAGCGCCTGCTCGACTACATCGTGCCCGACTTCGTGCACGTCATGCACGACGGCCGCATCGTCAAGAGTGGCGACAAATCCCTCGCCCTCGAACTCGAGGCCAAGGGCTACGACTGGGTCAAAGCCGAACAGGCAGCCAAGGCCTGAGCGCCATTCACACAACCTGTCATTCTGAGCGAAGCGAAGAATCCAGCACGACAACCGCTACCGTCCATCATTCTGGATCCTCCACTGCGTTCAGGATGACACCAAAAGAAATTCGAACATGAAACCTCCCACCGAAATCGAGGCCGCCGCCGCCGAGGTCGATAATCCCATCGTCGGCATCGACCAGACCAAGGGCGACTTCCAATACAACGTCGATTACGCCTTCGACGCCGGCACCGGCCTGACCGAGGACACCGTCCGCTACATCAGCAAGGTGAAGAACGAGGCCGAGTGGCTGCTCGATTTCCGTCTGAAGGCCCTGAAGACCTTCCTCGAAAAACCCATGCCCACGCACTGGGCCACGAAGGATCTCGAGAACATCAATTTCGACAAGATCCGCTACTACCTCGCGCAGGGCCAGAAGCCGAAGCGCACCTGGGACGAGGTGCCCGACGACATCAAGGAGACCTTCGAGCGCCTCGGCATCCCCGAGCAGGAGCGCAAGTTCCTCGCCGGCGTCGAGGCCCAGTTCGACTCCGAGGCCGCCTACTCGAACATCAAGGAGATCGTCGCCAAGCAGGGCGTGATCTTCTGCAACTCGACCGAGGGCCTCCGCGAACATCCGGAGATTTTCCGGAAGTTCTTCGGCAAGGTCATCCCGACCGGCGACAACAAGTTTTCCGCCCTCAACAGCGCGGTGTTCTCCGGCGGGTCGTTCATCTACGTGCCCCCGGGCGTAAAGGTCGCGCAGCCGCTCCAGGCCTACTTCCGCATCAACGCCGAGAACTTCGGCCAGTTCGAGCGCACCCTCATCATCGCCGACGAGGGCTCCGAGGTGGTTTACATGGAGGGCTGCACCGCCCCGATGTTAAGCACCTCGACGCTCCACAGCGCCGTGGTCGAGCTCGTCGCCCTCAAGGGCGCCAAGATCCAATACATCACCGTCCAGAACTGGGCCAACAACGTGTTCAACCTCGTGACCAAGCGCGCCGTCGCCCACGAGGAGGCCGAGGTAAAGTGGATCGACTGCAACATCGGCTCCCGCCTCACGATGAAATACCCGGGCGTCGTCCTGAAGGGCCGCAAGGCCCGCGGCGAGGTCATCTCCATCGCGCTGGCCAACGACGGCCAGCATCAGGACACCGGCGCCAAGATGATCCACGCGGCCGACGACACCACGTCCGTCGTCGTCTCGAAGTCCATCTCCGTCGGCCAGGGCCGCGCCACCTACCGCGGCCAAGTCCACATCCCGAAACACCTCAAGGGCTGCAAGAACAACACCGAGTGCGACGCGCTGCTGATCAACACCAACAGCCGCACCGACACCTATCCCGCCATCACCGTGCGCGGCGACAAGAACGCCACGCAGCACGAGGCGAGCGTGTCCAAGGTTTCCGAGGACATGATCTTCTACATGCAGCAGCGCGGCCTCACCGAGGCCCAGGCCATGAGCCTCGCCGTGAACGGCTTCATCAACGACCTCGCCCGCCAGTTCCCGATGGAATACTCGGTCGAGCTCAAGCGCCTCATCGATCTCGAGATGGAGGGCTCGGTGGGCTGACGCCCGCAAATTATGAAGGAAGAAGGAGGAAGGAAGAAATTCCCGAGACCTTTTTCATACTTCTTAATTCCTATTTCATATTTTTCCGATGTCCGTCTCCTCTCCCACTCTCCCTGTCGGTTCCTTCACCCGAGAAGCATTCCAAGAGCACCTTGCGCGGATCTCCCACCTCCCCGCCTGGTGGCTCGACCGCAAGCGCGCCGCCTACGAGCGCTTCGCCGCGCTCCCGATGCCCAAGCGCACCGACGAGGGCTGGCGCTTCTCGAATTTCGCCGCGCTCTCGCTCGGCAGCTTCGCTCCCTCGGTGGGCAGCGAGCTTGCTCGCGCTCTCCCGCCCACCTTCCCGGGCGGCGCCTCCCTCACCTTCGTCAACAACCGCGCGGTCGCCCGCATCGGCACCGCTCCGGCGGGAGTGATCTTTGACACCTTGCAGAACGCCCTGCTCAAGCACGGCGACCTCGTGCAGGCCCACCTGCTCGCCCAACCCTCCAAGCTCGGCTCCGACAAGTTCGCCGCCTTGCACGAAGCCTTCCTCGAGGACGGTGCCTTCGTCCACGTCGCCAAGGGCATCGAAGTCGCCGACGTGTTCGCCGTTTTCCACCAGGCCGAGGGCAAGGGCATGGCGGTCTTCCCGCACACGCTCGTCGTGGCGGAGGAAAATGCAAAGGTCACCGTGGCCGACTTCTTTGCCTCGGTTTCGCGAAGCGAGAACCGGGGACAAACACCGGGCGGCCAGCAGGCCGCAACGGTGTCTGCCGCCTCCTACACCGGTTTCGCCTGCGGCGGCAACGACCTCTACGCCGGCCACGGCGCGGCGGTCACCTACGTCGCCATGCAGGACTGGAGCCGCGAAACGCTCTCGTTCCAGTTCAACGCCACCGTCGCCCGCCGCGACGCCAAGGTCCTCTCCCTCAATCTCCACGCCGGTGCGCGTCAGGCGCGACACGAGAGTTTCTCCCAGTTGTCAGCGCCCGGCGCGCATTCGGAGATGCTCGCGCTCACCGTCGCGCACGGCACGCAGGAGTTCGACCAGCGCACGCTGCAGATCCATCAGGCGCCCAACACCGGCTCGAACCTGCTCTACAAGAACGCGCTTCTCGACCAGGCGAAGACCATC
>JAUPWC010000392.1 GCA_030916665.1 Verrucomicrobiota bacterium | reverse complement strand
TACGCCCGGCAGTCCAATGCCACCGCGATCTGGCGTGCCTACAAGCGCGGCGCCTGCCTCGCCAATCCTTGCTACACGCAGATCCACCCGACCTGCATCCCGGTTACCGGCGACTACCAGTCGAAGCTCACCCTGATGTCCGAGTCCCTCCGCAACGACGGCCGCATCTGGGTGCCGAAGCGGAAGGAGGACGCGAAGAAAAATCCCGCCGACATCCCCGAGGCCGACCGCGACTACTACCTCGAGCGCATCTACCCCAGCTTCGGCAACCTCGCCCCGCGCGACGTCTCCTCCCGTGCCGCCATGCGCATGTGCGACGAAGGCCGCGGCGTCGGCGAGTCCGGCCTCGGCGTCTATCTCGACTTCGCCGACGCCATCAAGCGCCTGACCGAGGCCGGCGTGCGCGAGCGCTACGGCAACCTCTTCGACATCTACCACGAGATCACCAACGAGAACGCCTACAAGACGCCGATGCGCATCTACCCCGCGGTGCACTACACCATGGGAGGCCTCTGGGTGGACTACAACCTGATGTCCAACATCCCCGGCCTGTTCGTGCTCGGCGAAGCCAACTTCTCCGACCACGGCGCCAACCGCCTCGGCGCCTCCGCGCTGATGCAGGGCCTCGCCGACGGTTACTTCGTCATTCCTTACACGATCGGCGACTATCTCGCCGGCCAGAAGCCCAACAACAAACCCTCGACCGACCGCGCCGAGTTCAAGGACGCCGAGGCCAACATTGCGGGCATGGTGCAGCGACTCATGTCCAACAAGGGCAAGGAGCCCGTGAACTATTACCACAAGAAGCTCGGCCAGATCATGTGGAAGTATTGCGGCATGGCCCGCAACAAGGCCGGCCTCACGCAGGCGCTGAAGGAAATTCCCGCTCTCCGCGATGAGTTCTGGGCCAACGTCAACGTCCCCGGCTCCGCCGACAACATGAACCAGGCCCTCGAGCGCGCCGGCCGCGTCGCCGACTTCATCGAGCTCGGCGAACTCATGTGCCGCGACGCCCTCGCCCGCGAGGAAAGCTGCGGCGGCCATTTCCGCGAGGAATACCAGCATCCCGACGGCGAGTGCCTCCGCGACGACGAGAAGTTCGGCCACGTTGCCGCTTGGGAATACCAGGGCGAGGGCAAGGAACCTCTTCGCAACATCGAGCCCCTCAACTACGAATTCACGAAGATGAGCGTCCGCTCCTACAAATGATCCAGAAGTAGCGAGTAGTGGGTAGCGAGTAGCGAGCATCCGCGAAAGCCGCCCTCTGCCGCTGGCTTCCTACTCACTACCCGCTACTCGCTACTCACTACTTCTTCCCCTTCCCCATGGTCGCTGAATCCTCCACCAAGCTCATCTCGGTCACCCTCCGCGTCTGGCGTCAGGCCGGCCCCGGTTCGGCCGGCAAGTTCGTCGAATACAAGGCGGCGAACCTCAACCCGAATATGTCCCTGCTCGAGATGCTCGACGTCGTGAACGACGATCTCGAGAAGCGCGGCGAGGACCCCATCGCGTTCGCCCACGACTGCCGCGAGGGCATCTGCGGCACCTGCTCGCTCGTCATCGACGGCAAGCCGCACGGCCCGCATCGCGGCATCGCCAGCTGCCAGACCTACATGCGCAGCTTCGCCGACGGCGCCACGATCACCATCGAGCCGTTCCGCGCCGCGCCCTTCCCGGTCATCAAGGACCTCATCAGCGACCGCAGTTCCTTCGACAAGATCCAGCAGGCCGGCGGCTTCATCAGCGTGCGCACCGGCGCCTGCTGCGACGCCAACGCCATCCCGATCCCGAAGCCCGTCGCCGACCTCGCGATGGATGCGGCTGCCTGCATCGGCTGCGGTGCCTGCGTGGCCGCCTGCAAGAACGCGTCCGCGATGCTCTTCGTCTCCGCCAAGGTCTCCCAGCTCGGCCTGCTCCCGCAGGGCCAGCCCGAGCGCGACACGCGCGTGCTGAACATGGTCGCGAAGATGGACGAGCTCGGCTTCGGCAACTGCACCAACCAATACGAGTGCTCCGCCGCCTGCCCTAAGCTCATCTCGCACGACTTCATCGCCCGGATGAACCGCGACTACATCGGCGCCCTCTTCCGCACCAGTCTCAAACCCGCCTCCAACGCCGCCGGCGGCGCGGGCTGAGCCGGTTCCGTCGTGTAGGGTCGTCGCTTCAGCCGTCGCCGAGCCTATGGCTGACAGGGCCGACGACCTCGTCCTCTGGGTTCAAGCTGCTCACGAAGCGCGGGTAGATCAAAGCCCCGGGCCGGGAAGCCGCAGGTTCAGCCGAAGAAGCAGGCGTTGGCGTCCTGATCGACGACCCTGAGCGCCTCGGCGAGCGAGGCCGCCTCCGGGTGCGGCGCATAGCGGTGCCACTTCAAGTCCGCCCGTTGCCAGAAGATCCGCCACGTGCTGCTGGAGCGGACGAAGGTGAGTTTGGCGATAGCCTCCTCGCTATGCCGGGTCGGATCGAAATGCAGGGGCCTGACTAAAAACAGCTCGATGCTCTGCCCGTCAATCCGCTGGCCCTCCCGCATCCGGTCACGAATTTGGAGCGACGGCCGGTGCTTGGACCAGAAATGCTTTTCGATCAGCGCAGTGTGCTCGGCAAATTCGATATCGGTGAAGGCCATGGCTGTATATGCCCGATCGGTCGCCGTCATTGCAAAGAATCATCCTCGGTGAGTGACGCGAAAAACATACACCGAATGATCTCCATGCTCTTGATCTCAGCCTGAATCATGAGATGGAACTGGATGTTTCCAGTGTTTTCGCCCGATTGGCAGAAGTTTCCTCGGTAACTGCAGCAAGCCTACGACAAATTAGTATTCGGAAATTCGCCCAGTAAGGATTCCGCAGCTGTCGCAAATGTGGCGACATAGGAGCCAGTTCGGTGGAACTAGCCGAGAAAGAACGATGCCACCATGACGAGGATCGTTGGGCCAAGGATAGCCGACCTGTCGCGCCAGCCAAATGCGCAATAGATCGGACACAAAGTTAGGCCACGCTTTGTTCTCCAATTCGGCCACGGGAATAGTGAATTCGATGATTGATGGCTCCCCGGTTTGAAGCATTCGTTCCAGCCCAGATGGACAGTGAAGGTTAAGAATTTTTCTCAGAGCTTCGCTACCAAGGGCGTGCCCATAGCCGCCCTTATCTTGGTGAGCTTTCAGCGATTTTACGGCGCAGACCTTGCCCCCATAATCGCGGATATAGTCCTGTAGCAACCTGCCGGCGTCAGACTCGGATGCGGGTATGGTGCCGGCCCACTTTCTGACTTCGGCCGTGATCCACTCGTCGGTGAGAGGCTTGATGCCTTCAATGTGGTAGGTCGAATCGGCGTAGACCCTGCACCCGTGAAAGGCATGAACGTGAGTTACGACCGCACTGAGCTCATCAAGAAGGCAGTTGTAGGCAGCCTTCGCAATGAGAGAGGTGCGGTCGCGGCTTTCCAGCCAGCGCCAGCAGTGGCGAAAGCTGTCCTCATCGGCCCGGCATTGGCGACGGATCTCATCCAAAAAATCTTGCGTGCGCAACGCCGACTCGATCAGCGAGAAGAACGAGTCGACATTGTCGATGCAGACTGAAGTCGGACGATTGCTCATGCCAACGCGAGGGGGTGGAAAGCAAGACGAGCACCGGGGCACCGGGCAAGCCCGGCCATCAGCGCAGATTAGCGGTATAAATCCGCAGGCTCGCCTTCGGGCGGGTGGCGGCTAGTGGTTGCCGACTTCATCATGGCCGGCGGCACATCCACAGCCATTCTCGGAATCTCGGCGTTCTACCACGACAGCGCGGCGTGTCTCGTCGTGGACGGACGGATCGTGGCGGCGGCGCAGGAGGAACGGTTCACGCGCATCAAGCACGATCACCGGTTTCCGGAGCACGCCGTCCGCTACTGCCTGCGGGAGGCGGGGCTGACCGAGGCCGACGTGGACTACGCGGTCTTCTACGAGAAACCCTTTCAGAAGTTCGACCGGCTGCTGGAAACCTACCTGCACTTCGCGCCGCAGGGCTGGGCGTCGTTTTTCCAAGCCATGCCGCTTTGGCTGAAACAGAAGCTCCACCTGCCGCGCGAAATCCGCAAGGGCCTGGGCAAGGGCTTCAAGACGCCCATCTGCTACACGCGCCATCACGAGTCACACGCCGCAAGCGCGTTCTTCCCGAGTCCGTTCGAGGCGGCGGCGATCCTCACGCTCGACGGCGTGGGCGAGTGGGACACGGCCACGATCGGCGTCGGGCGTGGCAACCGGATCGAGCTGCTGCGGAGCATGGGTTTTCCGCATTCGCTGGGCCTGCTCTACAGCGCGTTCACCTATTTCACCGGCTTTCGCGTCAACAGCGGCGAATACAAGCTCATGGGCCTCGCGCCCTACGGCCGCCCGATCTACGCGGACGTGATCCGGGAAAAACTCATCGAGCTGAAGGACGACGGTTCCTTCGCGATGGACCTGTCGTTCTTCAACTACTGCGCCGGCCTCACGATGACGAACGACAGGTTCGCCGCGCTCTTCGGCGGGCCGGCGCGTGCGCCCGAGTCGCCGATTACCCAGCGCGAGATGGACCTTGCCGCCTCGATCCAGCAGGTGACGGAGGAAATCGTCCTGCGCATGGCCCGCGAAGCGAAGCGACTCACGGGCCTGCGCCATCTCTGTCTCGCCGGTGGTGTGGCGCTCAACTGCGTGGCAAACGGCCGGTTGCTGCGCGAGAAGATCTTCGACGACATCTGGATCCAGCCTGCGGCCGGCGATGCGGGTGGTGCGCTGGGCGCGGCAGTGTTTCTGCATC
>JAUPWC010000391.1 GCA_030916665.1 Verrucomicrobiota bacterium | reverse complement strand
ATCGCTAGTGCCTCAGCAGGCATGGCGACGTCGTTTGCGGATACGTCTTTCAAGAACTGGCTGTTCACCACGCTGACGGCATTGCCGACATCGCGCAGTTCGGTGCGCATACGATTTCCGGCCAGCGTGCCGGCGGACGCGTAGCCGCCGTCTGACTCTGCCGACACCATGAACGGCGACAGGATGAGCACATCTTCGTCGCTGTAGTAGGTCCAGCCACGCAGATCCTGACTGAAAGACCGGTAGCGCCATTCAACCGGACGGAATTTCACCTGCCAGTGTCCTCCGACGTGATTGAAACCGATCAGGCTGTTGTGCAGGGAGGCGGGTCCGGCGGCTTCCTCGCGGCGGAAGACTTCGAAACCACCGGGCCATTCGTGGTTTGAGTATTGGTCGAGCGAGGCGTCGTAGAGCGAAGCCACCATCTCGGCGGTGGCGCGTTCCGCATCCGGGCCGGTGATGACGGCGGTCCAGGTTTCCGGCTGGCCGGGCAGGAGCTTGGAGCGGAAGCTCTCCCATTTGAGGCTCAGCTGTTTGTTCGTCCACGGCACGTTCACGATCTGCTCGTTGGGATAGGCCCGGTTTTCCCGGACATAGGTCACGCGCAGGGTCAGGCCGCCGCGCAGGTTTTCCGTGATGGGCAGGGTGATGAGTTCCTGGGTGCGCGCAGCGTCGGTCCAGTAGCTCTTGAGCGTTTTCCCCGCGCTCTCCAGCTCGACGAAGGCCCGGCCCGTGGGATAGCCCGTGCCCCAGAGCGCCTTGAACTCCTCGCCGGGTTCGACCGACCACTTGGGGGCGGCGAGGTGATTGGGGATCTTCACGCCGTAGCGCGGGGCCGCCGGGTCCAGCACCTGCAAAATGTGGCGGGCCGTGACGGTTTTGCCGAAACGGTCCTTGGTGGTGAGTTCGGCGCGGTAGATGCCGGCGGGCAGCGCGGCCTTGAGTTCCGTGAGTCCGTCGCTGCCGGTCTTGAAGGCGAGTTCGGACAGCTTGCGATCCGTTTCCCAGCTTTCGGGCTTGGTCGGATCGACCTTGGGCACGGTGGGCACATTCGGGCGGACAGGAAAATAGTGATGCGGGCGATACGAAGACAGTCCCTCCAGTCCCGGACTCGTCCGAACCACCTGCAAGGGTTGCTTGAGCGAGTGGATGGTCAGCTTGCCCGCGGCCGCCTGCGGGACGTCGTCCAGCGAGCGCGTGCCGATCACGAACACCACCGGATTTTCCGGGGTCTGCCATTCGTCGGCGAGGAGGGTGGCCTGCAGTGTGGTGTAGCCGACGCGAATGTGTTGGTCGGCGGAGCGGGTCTCGCCGGTGCTGTCCACGACGTCGGCGTGAATGGAAAATTGGAACACCGGCTCGTTTTTCTCCGGCACGGCTCGATCCGGCGCGGCCGTGAACTCGACGGTGAATGTCCCGTCTGCCGCGGTTTCAGCCGTGCCATGGGCGATGACCTGCATGGAATGGCTAGGCCACCACCAGCACCAGTAGGGCATCTGGGTTGTGCGTAGAACGCTCCACTTGACCTTGGCCCCGCCGATGGCGGCGCCGGTGTAGGCGACGGCCTTGCCGGTCACACGAGTGGCGGTGCCGAGCTTGGGGGCCTCGGTCGGGGCGGCGATCTCCACTTGGAATTTCGGTCGCTTGTATTCCTCGACGCGGAAGCCCGTGGAGCCGTGCGGTGCATTCTGTGTCCGCAGTGACATGTAACCGGTCACGCGGTCACGCGGTGCAGTGAAACTGCCGCTGAAGGAGCCATAGTCGTTGGTCGTATGCTCGGCGCGGGCGACCTCCTTGCCATTGGCATCGGCAAGGACGACGGTCACGCGCTGCTCGGCGATGGTCTCGTAGGTGGAGTTCCCCTCGGAGCTTTCAATACAGATTCCCTTGTAATGGACGATCTGGCCGGGACGGTAGAGCGCGCGGTCGGTGAAAAAAACGGTCTGCTCCTCGATGGTGGGCTCGTTGGAGTGCCAAGGGTAAATGCTCAGCGGGTCGCCGTTGGCCACGGCCTGGCCCTCATGCTCGGCCAGCAGCATCAGGTCCCGGGTGAGATCCCGTCTGGACTTTATTTGGAAGCGGCCGTCTGCGTCGGTCCGTATGCGCTCCGCCGGCTTGAACCATCCCTCGCGGTTGCGTTCCCACGCCTGCACCAGCGCCCCGGCGACCGGCTCACCACTGCCACCCTTCAGCACAAAGCCGTTGAGGTAGCCGTCATTCTGATCGGGCTGCGTGACCAAGGCCAGTTCACTGACCCAGACGCGGGTCATGCTGACTTGGTTTTCCTCGAAGCCGAAGGACGGATCGTGACTGGCAAAGATCTCGTAATAGCCCGGCTTCAGGGTCGTGGGTGCGGGCAGGTATTCCGTGCGGGGGCGAAAATCCTTGGTCGGGGGCAGCTCGGCCGACCACACCAGCGCCGGGGTGCGGGCGAGATTTTCCTGGATGAAGTTCGGCGTTTCGCCCCAGTGCGACCGGGAGAGATGGTCCGCAAAACTGACGGGCACGGCGCGGAAATAGACCCGCGTGACGTTCCTGTAGTTCACGTTGAGCGTCGGCCACGGAGCGCTCCAGACTGACTCCGTGGTCAGCCAAGCCTGTTTCGCCTCGATCTGCTGGACAAGGTTGGAGCAGGCGGTGGCTCCGGCGCTTTTCGGAAAGGCCTCGATCGCGCGAAGGGCCAGCTCGTGGGCCTTGGTCGGGTCGCCGGCTGCGTTGAGCCGGGTAGCGAGTTCGTTCAGGGCGCGAGCGGAGATCTCGTGCTTTTCCGTGGTCTCGATGAAACGCTCCAGCGCGGCTTGGTAGCGCTCCTCCTTGTTGCTGCCGACGGCGACGTTGCGGCCGTAGGTCAGGCGGGCGAAGTCGGCGTCGTAGTAGGCGGATTTGTCGAGGTCGTGGCGATGGAACTCGAGGAGCTTCTGGTGGAGCCGCACTGACTTCAGGGCGGGGGCGTCGGTGTCGGTGGTGGCGGGTTGCCAGCGGATGAACGCGTCGGCGTCGTCGAAGATCGGATCGTTACTGTCGATGACGAAACTGTCCTCCACGCGGACTGCGCCCTGCTCGCCCGTGCGGTAAAATTCCAGCGCCTCATGGGCGAAGAAATCGAACAGGGTGGGGCGGTAGGCGTCGGGCACGTTGCCGCGTTCGAGCAGGTCGTTGTAGGCGCTGACCGGCGTGGCCTTGAGGATTTTTTCGTCGGTGAGGGCGGCGGTGTAGTGTCGGTCCACCTCCGAGAGAAGGCGTGCCAAGTCCCAAGTCTGAAAATCCGCGCCGGGCGACGTGGCGGTCTGGGTGCGTTGCAGGAAGCGCCCGCGGTTGCGTTGGAAATAAATCCAATACCAGCGCGCCACGAGGGCCTCGACGGCGGGTTTCATCTCGGGCGGCGTCCGCGCCAGCTCGGCGAGGAGGCCCGCGATCTGTTCCTCCGGCTTGTTGCCCTGGATCTGGCGCTCGAAGGAGATTTTCTGGCCGATGGCTTTGAGCGCCTCGGCGTATTTCTTGTCGGCGATGGCGCTGGCGATGATGGGTTCGAGCGCGGCGAGGGCGGATTGAGGGAGCTTCTGATCGCGGGCCTGTTCGACTTTTTCCCACTGCGCCCGGCGCGAGGCGGCGGACAGGGCGGTGACGCAGGCGAGGAGCAGGGCAAGGCCGAGGGAGAGGCGGGTTTTCATGGGCGCTGAGGAGTCGGGCTGGGGACCGCAGGGTAGGAGACGCGGCGGACGATCGGTTCTTAGATCAGGACACCCGGCCTCAGGTGCCATGTTGGGTGATATCTTTGTCGTCGCCCGCGGAAGGGCAAGCCATGAGCCGCACCGCAAACTCCGGGATGGACAACCGCGGGTCACCGCCAAGCATCCAGCCGATGCAAAGCCTGAAGAACCTCTTTGAACAGAACCAGGCCTGGGCCGAGGCGATCAAGCGGCGCGATCCGGAGTTTTTCCAGAAGCTCTCGCGCCAGCAGAACCCCGAATACCTGTGGATCGGCTGCTCGGACTCGCGCGTGCCGGCCAACGAGATCATCGGCCTGCTCCCCGGCGAGGTCTTCGTCCATCGCAACATCGCCAACGTGGTCGTCCACACCGACCTCAACTGCCTCTCCGTCCTCCAATACGCCGTGGATGTGCTCAAGGTGAAGCACGTCATGGTCGTGGGCCACTACGGCTGCGGCGGCGTGCAGGCGGCCTACCGCTGCACGCGCGTGGGTTTGGCCGACAACTGGCTGCGGCATGTGCAGGACGTGCGCGCCAAGCACGACGACTGTCTCGGCCTGCTGGGCGATGACACCGCCCGCAGCGCCAAGCTCTGCGAACTCAATGTCATCGAGCAGGTGGCTAACGTCTGCTCGACCACGATCGTGCAGGATGCCTGGACCCGCGGGCAGCCGCTCTCGGTGCATGGCTGGATCTACGGCCTGCGCGACGGCCTGCTGCGCGACCTGGAGACCGCGGCCAGCACGTCGGACGAAGCGGCGGTGGCCTACGACCGCGCGGTCGAGGCCGCCCAGCACGGCTGCACCACGGTGCCGTGGTAGCGGGCTGCGCGCGGTTATTGGCTGGGGGCTGTTGGTTATTGGGGATGTTTCCCCTTGGATCCTTCGCACGGCTCAGGATGACGCTGCGGGGCTCTAAAGGTAGACGGTCGCTACGTTTTGGACCGATTCCAATAACTGATAGCCAATAACCAGCAACCACCCGCACCCCCATGATCCGCCAACTCGCCCACCTCTGTCTGATGTCCCACCAGCTGCCGGCGATGACCGCGTTCTACCGCGACGGGCTCGGTCTGCCGATCAAGTTCTCGCTGAAGCACGACGACGGCACGGTCTTCGGCCACTATTTCGAGGCGGGGCACATGAGCTTCATCGAGATCTTCGACCGCGCCGGCGCGGCGAAACAGTGGGGCGGGGACGCGACCGAGAAGCTGAAGCCGCATGCCGGCACACACTTCAACCATTTCTGTTTCGAGGTGCAGGGCATCGAGGACTATCTGGCCCGGCTTGAGGCGCGCGGCGTGAAGATCGACCGTCCCGTGAAGGTTGGCATGGACCACTCGAAGCAGGCCTGGGTCCACGACCCCGACGGCAACGTCATCGAGCTGATGGAATACACGCCGAAGAGCCTGCAATTTTGAGGCGGATTCTTCGCCACGGATTGCGCGGATGGGCACGGATGAAGAAAAACCATTCCGGCCTGTCACGCTGAGCGAAGCGAAGAGTCCAGTTGGGCAAGACGGGCAGTCATGCCGATGGATTCTTCGCTTCGCTCAGAATGACGTGGCGGGAGTTTGAAAGAAAAAGGCCCGCGACTTGCGTCGCGGGCCCATCGTAAATCGGGATTCGAAAACCGAAAATCTCGTCAGGCGCGGCCGAGGTAGGAACCGTCGGCGGTGCTGACCTTGATCAGCTCGCCGGCCTTGATGAAGAGCGGCACCTGAACAACCAGGCCGGTCTCGCAGGTGGCGGGCTTCTGGACGTTCGAGGCGGTGTCGCCCTTGATGCCCTCGGAGCTCTCGGTGATCTTGAGCGTGACGGAGGAGGGGATGTCGATGGTGACGGGCACCTCGTTGATGAAGAGCACCTCGGCCTTGCCGTTGGCGACCAGGTAATACTTGGACTCGCCGATCATGGCGGCGCTGAGTTCGAAGCTCTCGAAGGACTCCGGATCCATGAAAGTGTAGGTGTCGCGATCGGCGTAGCTGAACTCCAGCGTGCGGCGGTCGGTCGGGAGGACCTCGACGGGGTCGGGGGAGTTGAAACGCTGTTCCAGCGTCTTGCCGTAGCGCAGGTTGCGCATCTTGATCTGCACGAAGGCGCGGAGGTTACCGGGCGTGCGGTGCTGGGTTTCCATGACGAGGTGGGGCTCGCCGTTGAACTTGATGACTTGGCCTTTGCGGACGTCGTTGGCTGCGGGCATGACGGAATCGGGTCGGAGGTTTCGAGTTTGAAAGGGGACAGGAATACCGAGCGGCTTTCGGAGGTGTCAACACTACCCTCGGAATTCTTCGGAGCGAAAACGAAACGTGAGCGGACGGTCCGGACCATCTCCAAGCTTGTCATTTACAAGTGCTTTCGGACACTCCGCCTTCACCCATGAAGCAGCGCACCCTTCTGCGCGAGGTCTCCATCAAGGGCAATGCCCTGCACACCGGAGACGCCGTGCAAATGACCTTCAAACCCGCCCCGGCCAACCACGGCCTCGTGTTCAAACGCACGGACCTGCACGGCCAGCCCGAAATCAAGCCGCGGGTGGACCTCGTCACCGACCTGGTGCGCGCGACCACGATCCAGCAGGGCCACGCCAAGATCCACACCGTCGAGCATGTGCTCAGCGCGCTCAGCGGCTGCGGCATCGACAACCTGCTCATCGAGATGAACGCCAGCGAGCCGCCGATCATGGACGGCTCGGCCCGCGAGTTCGTGAAGCTCATCCAGCAGGGCGAGCCCGTGGAACAGAACGCTGCGCGCGAATACTTTTCCCTCACCGAGACCGTCTCCGTCTCCAAGGGCAACTCCTCGATCATCGCGCTGCCCTTCGACGGCCTGAAGATCACCTGCACCTCGGCCGACGACCGCGGCATGCACACCCAGCACCTCTCGCTCACCATCGATCCCGACGTTTACGTCACGCAGGTCGCCGCCTCGCGCACGTTCACCGTCTATGAGGACATCGAGGAGCTCATCAAGCTCGGCAAGATCAAGGGCGGCTCGCTCGACTGCGCCGTCGTCATCAAGGGCGACAAGATCATCTCCAAGGAGCCGCTGCGTTTCGCCGACGAGTTCGTGCGCCACAAGATCCTCGATATCATCGGCGACATCGTGCTGCTCGGCATCCCGCTGAAGGCGCACATCGTGGCTACGCGCCCCGGCCACGCCCTCAACGCCGAGCTGACCAAGCACCTGCTCGAGAAATACGAGGCGTGGAAGAAGGGTGGCAAGAAGCCGGCCAAGCCTGCGGCGCCCAAGGCCGAGATCACCACCGAGACCTCGCTCGATATCCGCCGCATCCTCGACACCATCCCGCACCGCTACCCGTTCGTGATGATCGACCGCATCGCCGAGCTGGGCGTGGACGAGCTCACGGCGATCAAGAACGTCACGATCAACGAGCCGTTTTTCCAGGGGCATTACCCGGGCAACCCTGTGATGCCGGGCGTGCTCCAGCTCGAGGCGATGGCGCAGGCCGCGGGCATTCTGCTGATCCGCAAGATGACCATTGACGGCAAGGTCGCGCTCTTCATGAGCGCCGACAAGGTCAAGTTCCGGAAGCCCGTGCGCCCCGGTGACCAGATCAGCATCAAGGTCAAGCTCACCAAGCTGCGCGGCGCGATCGCCTGCGCCGAGGGCGAGTGCAGCGTCGGCGGTTCCGCCGTGTCCTCGGCCGAGCTCATGTTCGCCCTCGTGGACAACGCCGACTTCGACTGAGCCCATGGCCTGCCAGATCCATCCCACCGCGATCATTGAACCCGGCGCGCAGCTGGGCGAGGATGTCGTGATCGGCGCCTATGCGTTTGTCGGCAATCTCGCGACCCTCGGCACCGGCACGATTCTCCACCACCACGCCAACGTCGAGGGCCGCACCACCATCGGCGCCCAGTGTGAGATTTTCCCCTTCGCCTGCGTCGGCACCAAGACCCACGACCTGAAATACAAGGGCGGCGAGCCCGGCCTCGTCGTCGGCGACCGCAACGTCTTCCGCGAATACGTCAGCGTCCACGGCGCGACCAACGAGGGCGACTACACGCGCATGGGCCACGACAACGTGATGCTGGCCTACAGCCACATCGCGCACGACTGCGTCGTCGGCAACCATCTCGTCATGAGCGCGCAGTCCGCCCTCGCCGGCCACGTGATCGCCGAAGACCACATCAACATCGGGTGGGGGAGCGGCGTGCACCAGTTCTGCCGCATCGGCGCCCACGCGATGCTCGGGGCGATGTCCAAGGTCGTGCAGGACGTGCCGCCCTACATCATCGCCGACGGCAACGCCGCCATCGCCCGCTCGATCAACAAGGTCGGGCTCGAGCGCAACGGGTTCACGCCGGAGCAGCTCGAATCCATCAAGCAGGCCTTCCGGCTGTTCTACCGCTCGGGTTACAACCGCACCCAAGCCTTCGAGCACATGCGCACGCACAAGCTCGCCGGCACGCCGGAGTTCCAGCATTTCCTGAACTTCGTCACGCGGAGCGAGCGCGGCGTCGTGGCGGGGAAGTGAGCTTCCGTTTCGTCGAGGAGGCGGTCGGATCAAACCTTGTCCGGTAGCCCCATTCCCGGAGGGCCGAGCTCCCTCGAGGCCGAACTCGTCGGATGCGATATCGCCTTCACGGCCGCGCGGGAGCTTGGCCCTCCGTCAATCAGCCATGGCTGGTGGTTTCCGGTTCAGCTGGCCGCGCGTCCGGGATGCCGTTTGACACCCGCAGCGGGCGGAATTGCCTGAAGGTGCCCTGCGGTCCGCTCCCTAAGGCGGGCCGGCAACAGTCCCCCTAACCCTCCCTCCCATGAACGTCTGCTTCCGGTTCATCGCCCGGCGCATGGCCGCGTCCGCCTGCCTGCTGTCCGCCTTGCCATCCTTTGCGTCCGATCCCGCGCCCGCCGCGACACCGGCCAAGCCCTACGTCCTGTTCATGGGCGCCGACCTCGAGGTGCAGGCCAACCGGCAGATGCACCGGGTGCGGGATGTCGAGGACGACGCCTTTGTGGTCCAGGTGAAGGACGGCCCGTTGCTGGTGCCGATGAACCGCAGCGTGCTCGCCATGCAGGTCACGCCCCGGCTGAAGCTCAGCGATCACACGGCGCAGGTGGCGGCCTTGAAAATCGAGCGCGCCTACACGCCGCAGAACGATCCGCACCGCAAGTTTGCCGCCGCCCAGTCGGGCAGCGCCGCCCAATCGGCGGTCGGCACCACGGCCGGACAGATGGCGAACGCGATGATGGGGGCGCAGCTGGCCGACCAGCGCGCCGGCGCCCTCGGCGGCGGCATGGCCAATCTCGGCAGCGGTGGCGCCTCGACGCAGATCAACGCCTTCAACACCGCCAGCCTCTCGACCGGTTCCGACCTGAACAACGCCGGCGTCGCGGCGGGTCAGCTGCAGGAGGAATTGGATAAAAAACTCTTCGATGCGGTCTTGGTCACCTGCGAGGTCTCGTCGCCCGTGCCCGTGCGGGACGCCTACCTGGTCGTGGTGGCGCACTACCGCGACAAAAGCGATCCGACCAACACCAAGCGCTGGATCTTTGCCAAGGACCTGGAGCGCCTCGACGCCGAGCCCCTCAACGTGCGCGTGATGCAGGGCGGGTTTCCGGAAGGCTACGAACTCGTCCGGTCCACCGTTCATCTTTACGGCAGCGGCCTCGAGTTCGGCACGAACGTCTCCGACAAGAGCGTGTGGCTGACGCGCGAGGAGGCCCACCAATACCTCGTCATGGAGCATGTCACGGCCCACAAGGGTGAGACGCTGCCGCCCGCGCTCGCGCTCGGACTCGACGCCGCAAATCTCCGCGGTGCCTTCGATGACGCCGAGTCGCAGCAGGTGGTTTACGTGAAGGTGAGCCGCGACGGTCTGCCGTTGGGCGTCTTTCGCGATGCGGAGTGCATCCGGCCCGGTGGCGAGGCGCTGGAGCGCCTGGTGGCCGTGGCCTGTTTCAAGCCCGCACTCGCCAAGGGCAAGGCGGTCGAAGGCCTCGCCAAACTCAGGATCGCCGACCTGGCGCACTGAGCATTCTGTGGAGCGCTGGCGACCCCGCCCGCGGCATCTGCGTCCGATGGAGCCGGGGCGCCCTCGCCCCGGGTTGCGGCGCAGCTGCTTCAAACCAGCGCCTTGGGGTCAAGTCGCTCCACCTCGCGCTGCATGAATCTGGCTCAACCGCCGCCCAGCTTGCGCAGCAGGTCGTAGCTGTAGAGTCCCGTGCGGTGGCCGTCGCTGAAATCGAAGCGGATGGCGTAGTTG
>JAUPWC010000040.1 GCA_030916665.1 Verrucomicrobiota bacterium | reverse complement strand
CGGTGAACACCTCGGCGACCGCGAACGGCTGCGAGAGGAGGCGCTGGATCTTGCGGGCGCGGTAGACGGTGAGCTTGTCCTCGGGGGAAAGCTCGTCGAGGCCGAGAATGGCGATGATGTCCTGCAGGTCCTTGTAACGCTGGAGGACGCGCTGCACCTCGCGGGCGACCTTGTAGTGTTCCTCGCCGACGATGTCGGGCTGGAGGGCCTTCGAGACAGAAGCGAGCGGATCGACGGCGGGATAGATGCCGAGCTCGGCGATGGAGCGCTCAAGCACGATCGTGGAGTCCAAGTGCGCGAAGGTGTTGGCCGGCGCGGGATCGGTCAAATCGTCGGCGGGCACGTAAACGGCCTGCACGGAGGTGATGGAACCCTTCTTCGTCGAGGTGATGCGCTCCTGGAGGATGCCCATCTCGTTCGAGAGCGTCGGCTGGTAGCCCACCGCGGAGGGCGAGCGGCCGAGGAGCGCGGACACCTCGGAACCGGCCTGCGAGAAACGGAAGATGTTGTCGACGAACAGGAGCACGTCCTGGTTCTTCTCGTCGCGGAAATACTCGGTCATCGCGAGGGCCGAGAGGGCAACGCGCATACGGGCGCCCGGGGGCTCGTTCATCTGGCCGTAAACCAGCGCAACCTTGGACTTGCTGAGATCCTTCTGGTTGATGACGCCGGCCTCGGACATTTCGTGGTAGAGATCGTTGCCCTCGCGGGAGCGCTCACCGACGCCCGCGAACACGGAGTAGCCGCCATGCGCCTTGGCGATGTTGTTGATGAGTTCGAGGATGACGACGGTCTTGCCGACGCCCGCACCGCCGAACGCACCGGCTTTGCCGCCCTTGATGAAGGGGCAGATCAGGTCGATGACCTTGATGCCGGTCTCGAGGATCTCGGCCTTGGTGTTCTGGTCGGCGAGTGCCGGGGGCTGGCGGTGAATCGGATATTTCTTGGTGTGCGGGACCGGGCCCTTGCCGTCCACGGGGGCGCCGGTGACGTCGAAGATGCGGCCGAGCACGCCCTCGCCGACGGGCACGGAGATCGGGGCGCCGGTGTCCACGACCGGCATGCCGCGCACGAGGCCCTCGGAGGAGGACATGGCGATGGTGCGCGCGACGCCCTCGCCGAGGTGCTGCTGCACCTCGAGGGTGAGGGTCTCTTTCTTGCCCGCGACGGTGAAGTCAACGGTCAGCGCCTGGTAGATCGGCGGGATGGCGTTGGCGGGGAACTGCACGTCGACGACGGCGCCGATTACTTGGACGATTTTGCCGGTATTGCTCATGGCGGGAAAAGGCGGGCGGGGTTGGTTGGTTTAAAATCAGGACGTGGCGAACGATGCGGCGGCGATTTCCAGTATTTCCTGGGTGATGGCGGCCTGGCGGGCCTTGTTGTATTCGAGGGTGAGGTCGCCCACCAGCTTGGTGGCGTTGTCCTTCGCGGTCTTCATCGCGACCATGCGGGCGCTGTGCTCGGAGGCCTTGGCGCTCAGGATGACCTGGTGGATGTAGCGGTTGACGTAGAACGGAAGCAGCGCCTCGAGGACGGTCTGCACGTCGGGCTCGAACAACACGTCACGGTCATCGGTCTGCTTGCCGCCGCCGGATTCGGCGCGGAGATGGGAGACGAAGTCGGCGACGTTGGAGAGCGGGAGCAGCGGGCGGACAAGGGGCTCCTGCACGAGCGTGTTCTTGAAGCGCGCGTAAACGACCTCGACGGAATCGATGCCGCCCTCGAGGTATTCCTTCATGAGGAACTCGACGGCGGGTTTCACCTCGGCGAAGCCGGCGCGGTCGCTGACGGTGAAGTCGGCGACGATGTTGCGCTTGGTGCGGGCGAGGAACTGCGCGCCCTTGCGGCCGATGGCCACGTATTTGGCCGGCGTCTTCACCTCGGTGATGAGCTTGAAGAGGTTGGCGTTGAGCGGACCGCAGAGACCCTTGTCGGAAGTGATGAGGAGGATGCCGCGGGTCTTGACCTCGCGCTTCACGAGGAAGGGATGGGCCGTCTCGTCGACACGGCCCGCGAGGGCGGCGAGCATGTCGGCCATGAGCTGGGCGTAGGGCCGGCCAGCGAGGGCGGCCTGCTGCGCCTTCTTCATCTTCGACGCGGCCACCAACTCCATCGCCTTGGTGATCTGGCGGGTGTTCTTGACCGACTTGATGCGCCGGCGGATGTCGCGGAGGGAGGCCATGTAGATTTACGATTTCAGATTTACGATTTCAGATTTTGAAGCGGCGAAGCGGAGGCTCGGGTTCTTCGTAAATCGTAATTCTTAATTCTGAAATTATTTGGCGGCGAAGGTGGACTTCCACTCGTCGGCGGCGGCCTTGAGGCCGGCCTCGATTTCGTCGGTGAGCTTGGCCTCGGTGCGGATCTTGGTGAGGAGGTCGGCCTTGCGGGTCGTGAGGTAGTCCTTCAGCGAATTTGCGGCGGTCACGATGTGCTTCACCTCGATGGAATCGAAGTAGTTTTTCTGGAGGGCCCAGAGGACGGAGGCCTGCGTCTCGATGGCGACCGGGTTGAGCTG